>WRFK01000026.1 GCA_009778835.1 Spirochaetaceae bacterium | reverse complement strand
TTTTCGCAACCAATAATCAAAATAACTAAAGCAATCATAAAAATTAACATCAGTTTCTTTTTCATAATATTTCCCTTTTTATTATCAAATCGTTATTCACTATAAATCACTTGTAAAATCCCCGGACTACACCGATGCGAATCCCACCTGTACTTCATGGGATATGGAGGTGTAAGAAATGGGGAGGAGCCTCCGGCGGGGTACCCTTTTCTTACACCTCCTTTCACGAGCCATCTTGTTATCATGAGGTTGAGTCCATGTGAGACAAAATAATATTTTGGGCAAATTTTTTTTGTGTTATTAAAAAAATCTGTAAGTTTAAGAGAGAGAGAGAGAGAGAGAGAGAGAGAGAGAGAGAGAGAGCAATTTTTGTGCCAAGTGAACAAAATTCGGTAAAATATTTCTAAAATTCATATATTTTTTTCTCTTAATAACAAATAATAATTTGTATTTATTATTTTTGCAAGTAAATTATAATAACCATAAAAATAATAAACATATTCTGATTCTCGTCTTTCACCTTTACCATTGGACTACGTCAATGTAGCACTCTTGCGCGCACCATATGTCAATATTTTGGATTAAAACCAATTTTTTGTTTTGATTCCTGGTTTTTAATAAAACTACCCAAGCTGGTAATAATTTCATTAATTATTGCTGCCTGCTCTGCAAAATTATGGCTTGTATCATCTATGTGTAACATTAAAACTTTTTCCAAATTTTCCAATTTATCTCGCATGGGTTTGGCTATATAACGTCTCATTTCTATAAAAGCTTTAACAATCGCTATATTTATTTTTGTAGCTAGTTTACTGTTTAAAACAGAAGACAGCATTACAATACCATGCTCGGTAAAAGCATAAGGGAGTTTGCGCCGCCCACCCCAACTTGAAGTCACAAATTGTGACTTCAAGTTGGATACTCCAAACTGTGCTCTCAAAAAGTCGTACTCTTTTTCTGTCAACTGAAACATAAATTCCGATGGGAAACGGTCTATATTGCGTTTTACAGCTTGATTCAGCACCTTGGTTTCTACCTGATATATTTTTGCCAAGTCTTCATCTAGCATTACCTGATATCCCCGAATCTCGTAAATTAATTCTTGGATGGTTATTATTTTGTTTTTATCCATTTCCTTATCTCCATAAAAATATGAATTTCCGTAACTCAGAAAAGCAATACCAGTTACGGACATATATCGCAATGCTGTTTAATCATTTTTTTATATCTTTTATTTACATGGGTAATAACAGTAATACTTCAATATATTTATATAATATTTTATTAACATCGTATTTTCATAAAGGTTTTAATAATTATCAAAGTCATGCTACAGGTCATGAGCAAGGTCGTGTTGTTGGTCGTGAAGAAGGAAAAAAGTATTTCTTGGAACTGTTGGATCAAGGACTTTCTATTGATGAAATAAAAAAAAGGTTAAATCAAAATAACATCAAAACGCAAGATGAAAATAAAATTTTTCCATAAGATTTCTGAAAATCTCATCATCAAATCTTGGAGCAACTGCATTAAACCCTTCAAGATGTTTTAGATCACTAAAAGCGTTATTATCATAATATTTTTTCATTGCAGAAATTATTTCATCAATAGTGTTGTTGTTTTTAAATAGCTTAACCCCATACTCTATGCACTCCATATCAACAACAAAAGGAGTTAAAAGATTTGAGATATATGCATCTGCAACAGAGGCAGCAGATGCTTTTACATCTATTGATGCATTATCTGCAGAATCGGAAAATGTAAAAATCTTTTTGCCGGAAATATTATAAACTGTATAGGAGTTGCATTTTCCTGTTTCTCCATTAAAGTTATTTTCAGAAAGCTTTATCAGCAGATAGCAAAGAAAATGGTAAACAATATTTTTTATACTATCCTTTCCATTGATTATTGAATGGAAATCCCAATGATCTTTTTCTCCTCCTACTCTTATTCCTTTTACAAGTCCGCTTATTTCAAGCTTGCCCAATTTACCATCAAGCAAAACAGGAGGAGCAAACCATTTTGTTGTTAAAGCAGAATTATGTCCAAAAAATAGATCTACTGCATCAGAATCAAAATATCCATGCTTCTGCAAGTTAGCGTGCAAATCATTGATTTTTATTTTAAATATCTCATATTCTTTTTTTACAGCAGGAATATCTGCCACCTTGCTTTCCAGTATTTTTCTTTTATAAATTGAGTCAACAAAAGAATCACAGTCAAAATTTCCTGTTACTTTTCCCAATTCCCGAATAACATGGAGCTGTTCAAAATAATCGATTTCCAAATTTTCCAGAACATCATTTTCTGTAAGATCAAGAGAATTTGCATAAATAGAAAGTTCGTTCTCAAGGAAGTAACTTAAAGGAGTTTTTAAAAACATGACTACATCGTTTACTGTTGCTGGATATAGAGAATTTTCTGATTTATTAATATTTTTTCCAAACACAGGAACAGAAGGCTTTTTCTTTCTATCCAGAAAAAAAGAAATCGCAGGCTCATAATTTTTTTTATCATAAGAAACGCCATATTTTGAATCTTTCATATAATAATCAGGGTTGTATGGGAACAGAGGATGGGAAGTAGTTATTTCCTCTACATTTTTGTTTCCAATAATATCGCCAATATCAGAAACAACAACAGAAGGTTCTCTTGATTCTCCGGTTACAGCATCTGTTCCGTTATATGATATACCCAAATATTTTTCTGCTGATATTATTGTCTCAAGAAAAGCAAATGAATCGCTGTTCTGTTTTGAAAGATCAATATTTTTTTCTGTAACATTTCTAAGGTCATAGCTTAGTGGTTTTTCTTTTCCAGGAAAAACATCAATATCCATCCCTATCATGAAAATTGCAGAAAAAGGGATCGCTCTAAGAGGCTTGATCGAAGAAAAACAAACCCCTGCAGAAAGATAGCGCCCCTTATAGTGCCCGCTGCTTTTTGAATATTCATCAAGAAGCGCTTTAAAAACAGGAAATTCAACCAGAAGAGCTTCATCGGCATTTTCAGGATCCTCAGAATGGATAAGGGTTGCTGATTTTAAATTATTGATCTGCCTGAAAATATTTTTAAGAAAACTTCTGTTTTTATCATCATCTGTCCCTTTTATTGGCTTAAGATATTTATCCATTATTCTTTCAAAAAAAGAACTCCACTCAGAAAGCTGCATCTTTGATTTTTTTATATGGCAAAGATCATCATAAAGCGACTGCACAACAGCAAACATAATCGATATCTTTTTTTCCTCGCTGCTGCCGGAAAGGGTATATGGCAATATTTTTTTTCCATCCGGAAGAGAGAGCCCCTCGTCTCTGTTATCAAAAACAAGTCCTGCAATTATCCGCTGGTATCCGTAGTCCCATGTGTTTGAATTATCTTTATAAGAGAGGATATCTTCTCTGTGCCTGTAATCAACGCCCCATTTGATCGAAAGCCTGTCACAGATTAAAAGCCATTCATCAATATCTTTTCTTGATAATCCATATCTTTCCATAAAACATTGGCTTGAAAATATTTTAAAAAGGTCTTTGCGGGAAAATCTTGATCCACAAAGTTCTGCAAGATCAAGGAATGTTTTTATATAAGCAGATTCTTTTCCAATATTTATATCCATAATATTATATGGAATATCAAGCAACTCATCTTCGGCTGGAAAAATAGATTCTATAAAAGGAAGATATTTGTTTATATCAGGCGCAACAACCCCTATTTCGTGAAATTTAATCCCTTTTTCAGATACAAGCTTTATAATATTATTTTTTAGAATTTCTATTTCCCTTTTTTTCCCTGATACGGAAATAATCGCCATAGAATTATCACTGGAGTAGCTATCTTTATCGTTACCCAACAGAGGCGTGTTATTAAAAATTGCTGATTTAAGTTTTTCCAGACTCGTCTCTATAGACAAAAGCTCATAATGCTCTTCTACTATTACCTTTTTTTTAGAAAGTATATCAGCCAACCCTTTTACAATAGACGCCCATTTTTCAACTGCAGGAAGTGTGGAATTTGAATGCTTTGAAAAAGAAGCAGAGTTGCTGTAAAGAGGAGATGGAGATAATATAAAGTGCTTAACAGATACTCCGCACTTTTCCGAAAGATAGCATAAAAAATTCACAGCCTGCTCGCTTAAGAAAGAAGAACCAAAAATTACAATATTATTATTTAGCTTTGGCGCCGGGAATTTGTTTTCAAGAATATCTGTAATCAATTGTCCTATGTGCAGATATGGCGATGATTTTGAAAAAATAATTCTCCACAATTCTGCCTGCCATTTTTCATGATGCAGCGCATAATTGAATTCACTGTTTTCTATAAAACTTTTTCCAGCTTCCCAGGCTGTAACCATTTCAGGACAGTTAAACCCATAGTAATAAAATAATCCTGCGATGCTGTCTGCAAGAGAAAAAAGCCGTTCGCTTTTAATGAGCTTTGCATCAGAATCATCTTTTTCCG
Source organism: Spirochaetaceae bacterium (assembly GCA_009778835.1). Taxonomy (GTDB): domain Bacteria; phylum Spirochaetota; class Spirochaetia; order CADAEX01; family CADAEX01; genus WQTU01. Next base: position 7,609 of record WRFK01000026.1, on the reverse strand, counting down.
ATGATTCATCAATATATTTTTTAACAATTTGGAAATCAGGATAATCTTTTATTTTATAAAAAATTAGTTCTAGCTGCCTGTATATTATAATTTTTAGATCATCAAGATACACAAAGCTTTTCTTTTCAAGTATTTCAGGTATACCGGAAAACTCTTTAGCAATGCTTATCAGGGCTTGTTCCTGAAACTTAAAATTGATTCCGCTGCAAAGTCCTGTTAAAGAAGCTATTTCGAACTTTAACCACTCCTCCATATTTTTATTCTGGATTATAACTATTGTGTTATTATCAAAAACTTTTACATTGGATGAACTTTTAACATAAAGAGGCAACAACTTTTTTAATGAATTGCTGAAATAAGCAGTATAATTTGACATAACTCTCTTTAACCGGAATAACCGGAAAGTTAATCTTTGCGATTGCCGGGAATATTTAAAATATCTCTTGGCTTGCTTCCATTTTGCGGACCTACTATTCCCCTCCGCTCCATCTCTTCGACAAGACGGGCAGCTCTGTTATAACCAATTTTTAATCTTCTTTGCAAATATGAGGCAGAGGCTTTTCCTGCTACTGAAACAACTTCAAGCGCTTTATCCATAAGAGGATCTTCTCCGTAATCATTTTCGTATATCGAAGCATCCTCATCTTCATCATCTATAAATATTTCATCATCAATATATTCAGGTTCGCCATATTCTTTTACTTTTTCCACAACTCTCTCAGCTTCGTTTTCTGAAAGATATGCACCCTGAATTCTTGTAAGATACGGATTCCAGGAAGATGTAAATAGCATATCCCCTTTTCCAAGAAGCATTTCCGCTCCCACAGAATCTATTATAATTCTTGAGTCTGTTTTACTTGCAACCATAAAAGCAATGCGGGATGGGATATTCGCTTTTATAAGTCCTGTTATAACATCGATTGACGGCCTTTGCGTAGCAAGAACAAGATGAATACCAACAGCTCTTGACATTGCAGCAAGCCTTGCAACTGTTGACTCAAGCTCCTTGCCTGTTGTTGCCATAAGATCCGCAAATTCATCTATGATTACAACAATATACGGAAGAGGCATTGTTGCGATTTTATTGCTTTTTATCTTTTTATTAAAAGAATGGACATCCTTTACCCCCAGAGCATCGAGAAGCGCGTAACGCTTTTCCATCTCGTAAATGCAGTACTGCAGCGCCTGAAATGCTTTTTTTGAATCTGTTATAACAGGAGTCAAAAGATGGGGAATATCATTATAAAGTTTAAGCTCTACAATCTTTGGATCAATAAGTATCATTCTTACTTCCTGCGGTTTTTTGTTATAAAGAAGCGATACTATTATTGAATTAACGCACACAGATTTTCCGGAACCGGTTGCCCCTGCTATAAGAAGATGTGGTGTTTGCGTAAGATCGATTATCTGTTCCTCTCCTGTAATATCTTTTCCAAGAATAACAGGAAGATGGTATTTTGAATATTGCGGATAGTCTTCAAAAATAAGCTCTCTGAAAGAAACAATAGCCCTGGTTCTGTTCGGCACTTCTATTCCGACCGCATGTTTTCCCGGAATAGGGGCAACGATTCTTACCCTTGATGCTGCAAGGCGCAGCGCAATGTTATCTGCAAGGTTTGTTATTTTTGAAAGCTTTACTCCCGGAGCAGGAAGTATTTCAAACATTGTAATTACAGGTCCACGCTTTATTCCAGTAACTTCTGCTTCTATTTTAAATTCAGCAAGAGTTTGTTTTAATATTTTTGCCTCTTCTCTGGTGCGTTCATCGATTGCCATAAAACCTATTTCTTCATATTCATCAAGTATATCAACAGGAATTTTGTAGCTTGTTTTTTTAAGATTAATTTTTTTCTGCGATGCAAAATATTCTCTGACAACAATTGGGCTATCATCCGACTCTGTTAAAACTTTGGCAATATCTTTATCAGATTCTGTCTCAAGAAGATCTTCATTCTCGTTTTCATCTTCTTCATCCTGATTATCTGCTTCTTCCAAATCCGGCTCTATAGCAGGCAGACCATCATCATTTGCCGGTGAGAGATCTTTTACCTCTTCGTCATTTTTTTTCATTCTATAATATGCCGGCTGGCTATAAATCTCATCATCAATATCATCAGGAGCTTCTATTGGCAATAACTCAGACTCTCTTTTGTTTTCTATACTTTCAGAATCAGGAGGCGCATATTCTGCAGGAGAATAATTGAAATTTAACTCGGCAAATTTTGTTCTTGGTGAAGAGTCTGAAACAGTATTATCCGGATCATTATCATTGCCGTCTTCCATGGAATTTTGATCCTGCAAGGCAGGTTCCTGATTTTCCACAGAGCTTTTTTGACTGTAATCTTCACTACTATCTTCTGCAGCATCTTGCATCTTTCTTCTTAGATGCATAAAAAAGCCAAGCCTTACAATAACAAAAAGCTCTGCTATTGTTAAAAGAAACAGAACAAATGGGGCAAATAATCCAAATGAATTCAGAAGAGCTTTTTCAACTGCGCTCAAGCTTGTTTTTACATACAAAAGACGCAACGCAAGGCTGATTGTTAAAAAAGGCAAAATTGTTGAAATAAGAAGAATTACATTATTTCTATTAAACTTCTCTTTTAGCAAAAGAAACACACAAACAAAAAGATATACAGGAATATAAAAAGCTGAATCAAAATAATAGTTATATAGAAATGATCCGGTATATAATACCGTGCTTGCACCTGATTTTGCAGAAAAAATTGCCAGAAAAAGATATATTGCTATAACAGCAATTACTAATGCGACTATAGTTTGTTTTTTATTTTTAAACACTAAAATTCTCCATTTTCCATCTATAAGAATACCAATTTAATGGTTACTGATTCAACCATTAAAATTTAATCATTCCCAACAGGATAAATGGACAATTATTCTGCTTTTATTGTTAAAGGATTTCCCGCATATATGCGGTCGGGATTTCTGATATTATTATCTTTGGCAATTTTTTTATAAAGCCAGGGAGTTCTATAGTAGGTATTTGAAATATCCCAAAGGGTATCGCCCCATTTTATAATGTACTTTGTATCCTCAGCCTTTTTTTCAGGCTCAACAGGTTTTATTGGCTCTGGTTCTTTCACAGGAATTGGTTCTGGTACTGCCACTGGAGTTGGCTCCACAACAGGCGGCTTAACCTCCTGCATCTCTTTAAGAGCTGGAACAACAGCAACAGGAGTATTAGCTTTTTCAGAATTTTTCGCCAAAGCAGGTTTCATAATAAGCGTATAAGCAAGAAAACCAAGTAAAAGCAATAATAAAATTATCAATATAATTACTATTTTTTTACTGCCTTTTCTCTTTGTGTCTTCATTTTCAACCTCATAAGAGTATTTTTCCTCTTCTTCTACATGACCTTTATCATATTCACTGCTTTTTTCATCTCCGCTGCCTTCATTCTCATCCATACCTGAATTATCATCAAAATCAGATGAAAAACTGGTTTCATCAACAGAAATGCCATCTTCAGAAGGGGAATCCTGCATATCATAAAAGCCAATATTACTATCTATTGAATCAAGGCTTACGGATAAAAACTGCTTAACACCAGATACTGGTTCAAATGCATGTACATCAAGTATGCCATCGTCACTTACACTTAACAGTAGTTCAATATCCGGAACTTTTCCATCTTCCTGATTGATATTATTGAGAATAAGGCTCGCAACATATACAGAATCATACATTGTCTCTCCTTCTCCCCTAAAAATATCAATTTTAACATCTTTTTGATTTTCTTTTACCGGAGAAAGAACAACCTTCTTTTTTGCTCTATCGTCTTCTTTTATAATGGGAAAATATGTTCCATTCGCAATTCGTATTCCGATTGTAGGGTTGTCCAATTTACAGCCTCCATAATTTCTAAATCTATATAAATAAAGCCTATAGCTGTAGTCTTATTTTGTCAATAAATTATTTGAAAATTGATATTTTGCACTTTTTCCTGAGCCCAAAACTTTATCGCCTTTTTTACACATATTTTAAGATTGATTTTATATTATTGACAATATTTTACCGATTATAAATAATAAAAATATGAATTTAACAATTCTTGCTGTTATTCTTGCTTTTGTGATTGTTGCGGCGCTTATTTTCATTATTATAAAGAAAATTTCAAATGATGGGAGCGCATCGGACAACACTAAAAATAAAGACAGAAATTCAATAATAAAATACGCAAATAAGAGGCTTGAACAAAATCCAAAAGATACCCAGGCCATAATTGAGCTGGCAAATCTCTACTACTCAGAGGAAACATATGATAAATCGCTCCATCTTTTTAAACTATTGCTTGATAAACCCGAAGGAACTTCGCAGGCAAATGAAGTTGATATAATATATAAATATGCAATATCAGCCCTTAAAACAGGCAAAATTGACGAGGCATATAAATACCTTGATTATGCAAAAAGAAAGAATAAAGATGTGTTTGAAGTCAATTATAATCTGGGTGTTATAGATTTTGACAAAAAAAGTTATGATAAAGCTCTCTCCTCATTTATTGCAGCAAAAAATCTTCTGCCAGATCATGCAGCTACATTACAATATATAGGCAAAATTCTTTTTTATTTGGGCAAGTTTAAAGAAGCTGTAGAATATCTCAGAAAAAGTTTTGAAATCGCTCCCGGAGATAAAGAGATTTTATATATACTTGGACAGGCATATAATGAATCAAGTCAAGTTGAAAATGGTTATAAAATATTCAACCATTTAAGGGTAGACCCTGTTTACGGTCCTCCGGCATCTCTTGAGGCAGGAAAAATAAATATAAAGAAAAAAAACTACCTCAAGGCAGTTGAAGATATGGAGCTTGGATTAAGGCATAAAGAGATTGACCCAAAAATAAAGATCGAGCTTCTTTACCAGCTTGGCAATACATATATATTGGAAAATAAAATAAACTCTGCCATTAAAAATTTCGATATAATACAAAGTCTTTCTCCTAATTATAAAGATGTTCAGATATTAAAAGCAAAATATTCAGAGCTTGCATCCAATAAAAATTTAAAAACTTATCTAATGTCTCCTACTTCTGAATTTTTAAATTTATGCAAAAGAGTTACTCCGTTACTATATCCTAATGCGCAGGTTAAAATTACAGATATTACTGCCACAAAAAATGATTATGTGGATATTATAGCCGAAGTAACATCCAACCAGATGGAAGATATTGCGCTTTTCAGATTTATCAGATCTACAACTGCTGTAGGAGATATAGTGCTTAGAGATCTCTATTTTAAAAGCAAGGATGTAAGGGCAGGACAATCATTCTGTCTTACTGCCGGCACATTTTCTGAAACAGCCTCGAAATTTGTTGAAGCAAGAACTATAGATCTTATAAGCGGAAAACAGCTTATGACTATTTTGTCAAAAGCAGCCAAGGGAGATTAAAAGCCTAATTCGGGCTAATAAATATTTTCTTTTTCTGTAATTACAATGTGGCGTTCTTCGTCAAGAAAAGGGACAGCAATTTTTTCAATTTTAAATAATTTTATTCCTGCTTCCTGCATCTCTGCTTCTATCTCTGCTTTTTTACCCTTATAGGAAAAAAGAAACCCTTTTGGATTTACTATACGGGCAATTTCTTTGTGATATTCAACAAAATCCCTAAAAGCCCTAAACGTTACTGCATCATATAAATCTTTTATATTTTCAAGCTCTGATTCTTCTATTTGAATATTATCAAGCGAAAAGAGCAATTTACAATTATTAAGAAATGCGGTTTTTTTTCCGGATCTTTCGATAAGAGTAAACATTTTATTAGGGAAAAAAATGGATAAAGGGATTCCGGGAAAACCAGCTCCTGTTCCTATATCTGCGATTGTGTTGAAATTCATTTTTGAAAGTAAAGGCGCTCCGGCAAGAGAGTCAAAAAAATGTTTTATAACCAGGCTCTCTTTTTCTGCTTTTATAAATCCTGTTTTTTTGTTCCAGATAGAAAGCTCTTCATAAAACGCAACCAGCTTGTCAACTTGCGCGTCATTATAAGCAATGCCGATAAGGTTTAATCCTTTTATAAAAAATTCTCTCATTTATTTTTTTTGCCAAGATAAACCATGAGAACCGCAATATCGGATTTTCTTACTCCGGAAATTCTTGAGGCCTGGCCTATTGTAGCAGGAGCTACTTCTTTTAATTTTTGTCTTGATTCATTTGAAATTCCTTCAATGTTATCAAAGTTGAAATTTTCAGGAATTTTCATTTTCTCCATTTTTTCAAAACGTTTTACCTGCCGTTCCTGCTTCTTGATATATCCTTCATATTTTATATCAAGTTCTACTAACGAAAGCAATTCTTCTTTTGAATTGCCGAGTTTTTCATCAATATTTTTTACATTATATATTGTAATTTCCGGATCTCTTATAGCCTGGGCAAAACTCTCTCCGTAATGTCTTCTAAGAAGGTTCGCAGTTTGCTCATCAAATATTTTTATTGCGTCTTCTGTTACTTTTCTCTGATTTAAAAGTTCTTTTATCTCCTCGGTTTTAAGAAGCTTTTCCTGAAATTTTTCATAAGCCTCATTACTTAGAAGCCCAATCTCTTTTGATTTAGGCATAAGCCTTTTGTCTGCGGTATCATGCCTTAACGAAAGCCTGTGCTCTGCCCTTGATGTGAACATTCTGTAAGGCTCCTCTGTCCCAAGCGTTACCAGATCATCTATAAGAACCCCTATATATGCTTCTGTTCTTGATAATACCATAGGTTCTTTTTTCGAAAGATAAAGAGACGCATTTATTCCAGCCATAAGCCCCTGGCATGCTGCTTCTTCATATCCGGATGTCCCGTTAGTCTGTCCCGCAATAAACAACCCTTCCACTTCTTTTGACATAAGCGATGGTTTTAACTGGCGTGGATCAATATAATCATATTCCACAGCATAACCCGGCCTTATTACCTCAACATTTTCAAGCCCGGGAATTGTTTTAAGAAAAGCTTCCTGAACTTCTTCCGGAAGAGAAGAGGATATTCCATTAAGATACATCTCTTCCGATTCAAACCCCTCGGGCTCAACAAATATCTGGTGCCTTTTTTTATCCGGAAATTTTACAACCTTATCTTCGATTGACGGACAGTATCTTGGACCTCTGCCTACGATTTTGCCTCCGTATAACGGAGATCTGCCAATATTTTCGGCAATTATTTTATGGGTATTATCGTTTGTATATGTCATATAACACGGCAACTGCTCTATTTCGATTTTTTCCCTGCTAAAAGAAAATGGGACAATATCCTTATCTCCTTCCTGGATTTCCATTTTACTAAAATCAAGGGAACTTCGTCTTACCCTTGCAGGAGTTCCTGTTTTTAGTCTGCCTATTTTAAAACCCATTTTTCTTAAATTAAGCCCAAGCCCAAGGCAGGCAGGCTCCCCAATGCGGCCCGAAACACCGGTATAATCGCCTATAAAAATTCTCCCTTCCATAAAAGTGCCGGTTGTAAGAACAACTGTGCGGGCTGCAAAAATCCTCCCTCTTTCGGTTATAACTCCTTTAATTTTGCTGCCTTTTTTGTTCATAATAAAATCTGTTACAGTATCCTGAAAAAGATTTAAATTTTTCTGTTTCTCAAGTGTCCATTTTGCAAGCTG
>WRFK01000025.1 GCA_009778835.1 Spirochaetaceae bacterium | reverse complement strand
AAGTTCTGCTGCTCGGCGATGTCTATGGACAAGCCGGGTGCAGGGCTCTTTTTTTCAATCTGAAAAGTATTATAAAAAAGAAAAAAGCAGACCTCGTAATAATAAATGGAGAAAATTCCGCAGATGGTTTTGGAATTGTTCCCAAAACTGTGGAGCAGCTTATACAAAGCGGCGGAGATGTTATTACCACAGGCAATCATGTGTGGCAAAAACCCGAAGGGGTACAGCTATTGAAGGAAACTCCAAATGTATTGCGTCCCGCAAACTATCCCGAAGATGCTCCTGGGCATGGATTTTTTATTATTGAAAAATCCGGAGTTAAAGCAGCGGTTGTAAATCTTGAAGGCAGGGAAGGTATGTCGAATCTTGACTGCCCTTTCAGGAGCGCTACAGAAATAATAAAAAAAATAAAAAAAGATAAAGCAGTAAATATAATTATAATAGATTTTCATGCAGAATCTACAATGGAAAAAGAAGCTCTCGCAATATATCTTGATGGCCAGGTAAGCCTTGTTGCTGGAACTCATACCCATGTTCAAACTGCAGATGAAAAAATATTGCCTAAAGGGACAGGTTATATAACAGATATGGGTATGACAGGTCCCGAAGACTCTGTTATAGGAAGTGAAAAAAATATAGCAGTACAAAGATTTTTAACACAAATGCCTATCAAGATGGAGGCAGCAGAAACCCCGCTTATGATCAATGGAGTGTTTGCGGAAATAGATCCGGAAACAGGAAAAACCGTTTCAATAGAGCGGATCTATGAAAGAGTATGAGCAGTACTTCTTTACTTGCGTTACTTAATAAACAATTTGGAAATGATAAAAAAGAAGAAAACTATGCCCTTATTCTTTGTGGTAATGTTTTAGTTAATGGTGAAAAAATAAAAGATCCTAAAGAAAAAGTTGATAAAAATTCAGAGATAAAAATAATCAGAAAAAAGTATGTTTCACGAGGTGGATATAAACTTGAATATGCGCTTGATCACTGGAAAATTGAAGCAGAAGGAAAAGTATTTATTGATGCAGGAAGTTCTACCGGTGGTTTTACCGACTGTCTATTAAAGAGAAACGCTTTGTTTGTCCATGCTATTGATGTAGGATACAATCAAATAGACTATATGCTTAGAAATGATAATAGAGTGATTCTTCATGAGAAAAAAAATATCATGGATATAAATTCACTATCCCCGACTGCAGATATAGGAGTAGCAGATCTTTCTTTCCGTTCAATAGCAAATGCTGCTTCAAAGATACTTGATTTAGTCAAAGAAAAGAAATTGATTGCTCTTATAAAACCACAATTTGAAACAAAAAAAAATAATCTTGAAAAAGGGATTATAGAAAGCGCTTCAATACTTAAAGAAACACTTTTAACAGTAATAGATAAATTATTTTATGAAAAATCATTTGTTCAGGATATTGTTCGATCACCCATAAAAGGGGCAAAAGGTAATCGCGAATTCCTTTTTTTAATAACAAGGGAAGAAGTTGAAAAAAATAAAGTTATAGAAAAATTGTCTCTTTTATTTTCCGACTTTAGTCAAAACATATCTGATAAATAATTTTAACAATTGTGGTATCCATGCTACTTAATGGTTGTAGTTAAGGACCTCCGGAAAAAATGGGGATGGAGCTCCGGTGGGGTTCCTGTTTTTTCCGGAGATCCTTAAGATCCTGCAAGGGAAGAAGGTTTTGTTAGGATTAGAAAATCAATTAGAAAGAGTCTCTTGCAAGAGGTTTCCCTATATATATCCCTTCAGAACCAAGATAGTTTAAGGTTTTACCATCAATAAGTATTTGAATCCGTTTTACAGTGGAAAATTCAGTAGCAGAATAGACAATCTGCTTTAGCTGGCCTATATATCCTTCTCTTCCAAATGAATTAAAAAGAAAATTTTCATTAAAATCCATGTAAGCAGTCCCTTCTGTTATCCACAACCTGTTTAGCTTTGTGTTTTCGGGAATTAAGGAAATATAATTATTATTTATTTCTGATGAAGATACTCCCCCAAGAAGGGAAACTATAGTAGATGTAAGCGGAGAATCTGTAAATTTTATACTTCTTGTTGTTTTTCTTAGCTGAGTAGTGCCATCTTCGTTGATTACTATAAAATAAATAATACTATCCCTTACTTTATAGGATGGAGTTGCGCTTTCAGGTTTTTTTTCTGTTTCCTGAACAGGTTCTATTTTCTCTTTAACATTATTTATGGGCTGGTTTTCTGCAAGTACTACTTCTTTTTTCTCAGGTTCTGAAGCAGGTTTTTCCTGTTTTTTGCTCTCATTTTTTGTAATTTCTACTATTCGCTGAACATCTGGCTTTGATTTATCTTTTCCCTCAACAGACTTTGAAAAAATAGTTGAAAATCCTGTTGATTCAACAACATTTTGAATTTTTTTATGTTTTACAATAAATAAAGTAATAGCAAGCAAAATAAGGGCTATCCAGAAAATACACCCTGGCCTGAAATTCCTTTTTTTCTCTTTTTTTCTGTCCTGTTGCTTCATAACAGCATTAATATCGGCATTTTTTATTCAATTATAAAACCTCTTGAACACCAGAAAATGCCTTTTTCAGATATTTGACAAGCGTTAATAAAGGCTTTATATTTAAACAAATGAAAAAAATCAATGGTATTTCTGCCTCTCCGGGCATCTATATTGGAAAAGTCTTTCTTTATCAGGATGAGCGGCTTAAAGTCCCAAAGTATCAAATAGAAAAAGAAGAAATTGAATTTGAATTCTCGAGATTTCTTGTAGCAATTGAAAAAGCAAAAAGCGAACTTGAAGCTATAAAAGATGCTACCAAGTCAATGAATATAAGTGAAAATGAAATTGTAATGCTTGATTCACATATAATGATGATTTCAGATGAATCATTTATCACCCAGATAAAAGATATTATGTGTGAAAAGCTTTTAAATGTAGAATGGATTTTTTATGAGGCAATAGGGGCTCAAATAGATAAATTGAGCTCTTCCCAAAATACATACATGGAAGAAAGAGTAAGCGACCTGCGCGATATTGCCAAGCGCATTCTGAATAATCTTATGTTCAAAGAAAGGATAAAACTTACAGATCTTCAAAGCAAATGTGTAATTGTAGCGCATGATCTTTTGCCTTCAGATGCAATAGAAATGGATAAGCAGAATGTTAAAGGTATTGTATTGGACGTTGGAGGCAGAACATCTCATACTGCCATAATAGCAAGATCTTTTGAAATCCCGGCTGTCGTGGGGTTATTTAATATAACGCGTAATCTAAAAACAGGCGACGACATTATTCTGGACGGGAATGCCGGTATTGTAATTATAGAGCCCGATGAAGAAACAACAAAAATATATCTTGAAAAAATAAGAAGACAGGAAGAAATTGATCAACAGCTTAGACCTTATGTAAAAAAAGAAGCTGTTACAAATGATGGCAAAAAAATAGGTATAATGGCTAATATAGAAGTTCCGCAGGAACTTGAGTCTGTCAAAAGCCATGGCGCAGACGGAATCGGACTTTTCAGGTCGGAATTTCTCCTGCTTCAGTCGAAACTTTATAATAGCGAAGATAAGCAATTTGAAGTGTATAAGACAATTCTTCAACACATGGAAGGAAGACCTGTTACAATAAGAACTATTGACATAGGCGGGGATAAAATTATTCCCAACTATGAAGAAATCAGAGAGAGAAATCCTCTTCTTGGCTGGAGAGGAATAAGATTCTGTTTTTCAAATAGAGATATGTTTAAGAAGCAGCTAAGAGCATTATATAGAGCTTCAATACATGGCAACTTAAGAATAATGTTCCCCATGATTTCCAATGTAGAAGAAGTAGATGCTGCTTTAAATATAGTGGAAGAAGTAAAACGAGAATTAAGGGCAACAAGTCAGGAGTTTAAGGATAAGATACCTACCGGCATAATGATGGAAGTCCCTTCTGCTGTGCTTGCGGTTGAATTCCTTGCGAAAAAAGTGGATTTTTTATCTATAGGAACAAATGACTTGATTCAGTACACACTGGCAATAGATAGAGGTAACGAAAAAATTGCTTATCTTTACCAGATGTATCATCCAGCACTTTTAAGACTGATCAAGATGACAGCCGATGCAGGAAAAAACGCCGGCATTCCTGTTACTCTTTGCGGTGAAATGGGGGGAGATCCAAGGGCTACTATTGTTCTTTTGGGATTAGGCATTGAAGGGTTTAGCATGAGCCCTGCATCAATACCTATAGTAAAAAAAGTAATAAGAAATGTAGAAATAAAAGAAGCAAAAGAGATCGTAGATACTATTTTACAAAACGGCTCTGGAACAGAAATAAATACTTTTATAGAGAATTGGTTTAATGAAAGATTCAGCGGACTTATCTAGGGAAAATTATCCTGTTGTTGTTATTGCCGGAAGACCCAATGTAGGCAAGTCAACTCTTTTTAACAGGATTTTAGGAAAAAGAAAATCGATTACAGATCCTACTCCGGGCGTTACACGAGATGCTGTAAGCGAATTTTATGAACTGGGCAATATTATGATAAAGCTTATGGACACCGGAGGTGTAAATACATCGGAAACAGGACTTGAAAAAATTGTTTCAGATAGAAGCTTAAATCTTATTAAAAAAGCAGATATAGTTCTTTTTCTTCTTGATGCAAAAGAATTATTGCCTGAAGACGAAATATTTATTGAAAAAGTCAGAAAATATCAGGACAAGATTATTCTTGTAATAAATAAGGTCGATACCCCGGAAAAAGAAAATACTGTATGGAACTACTACTCTTTTGGGTTCGATAGAATTGTTCCTGTTTCATCTGCTCATGGGTATAATATCGATTTGCTGGAAGAGAAGATAGAAGAACTGTTAGGCAAAAGAGAATATAAAAATGAAATCCCCGAAGAAGAAAGCAAAGTTATACGCCTTGCAATTATGGGAAAACCAAATACAGGAAAATCAACGTTAGCGAATAAACTTACAGGAACAGAGCAGTCTATTGTCTCCGATATTCCAGGCACTACAAGAGATATAGTTGAAGGCGAATTTGTATATGGAAATACAAAATTCAAAATTATGGATACTGCGGGAATAAGAAGGAAAAACAAAGTATCTGAAAATGTTGAATACTATTCTGTAAACCGCGCAATAAAAGCAATCGATGATTGCGATCTTGTTTTTATGTTAATAGATGCGGAAGAGGGGCTTTCTGACCAGGATAAAAAAATTGCGAATCAGGTTGTAAAAAAAGGGAAAGGGATAATAATTGTTTTAAATAAATGGGATAAAGTTAAGAATGTTCCCAATGTAATAGCAGCAATGGAAGACAGAATAAGATTTCTTTTTCCTGTTCTTGATTTCGCGCCAATTATTCCTGTTTCTGCGCTAAACGACACTAAATTCGATGAACTCCTTAAAATGGCTATAAAAGTTAACAGGCAGCTTGAAACACAAGTTTCAACTCCAAATATTAATAAAGCAGTAAAAGAATGGGTAGATGACTATCCTCCGCCGTCATTACATGGTAAAGTTAGGTTTAAAATTAGATATATGACTCAAGCAGGAGTAAAGCCTTGCCAATTCCTGGTTTTTGTAAACAGACGTAAAGATTTTCCTGCATCGTATATTAAATATATTAAGAATAAAATCAGAAAAAAATTTGGACTTGTATTTATTCCATTTGAAATTATTATTAAAGAAACAGAGAAAACATGGAAAGAAAATTAGATAAATCAAAAGTTCCTCTGCTGCAAAAAATATTTTTTATAGCTATTTACGCTTTTGCCGGCACCATAGCTGTGACTCATGCTTATAGCCATAATTATTCATTTCCCGAGACTTATGAGATAAGAAGAGAATTTACCCACTTAATGACAGCTCCCAACAGAGAAACAGATAATCAAAAGCCAATGATTACAGAGTGTTTTCTTACAGGCAAGAAAGTCAAATTTCAGGTTGTATATGATAGTGGTTTTTATTATTTCATATTTATAAATGAAACAGGAAGCTTGTCGCAGAAAAATGAATTCCCTATGGTCTCTGCAGGCACTTACATAATAAGGAAAGATGCCAGAAGCGGCGCATTTAATCAGATAAAAATTTTCTTAAACAATGATCCAGATACATTTGTAAGAATAAGTTCATATAATGAAGGTTCAATGCTTGAATTTAGCCTTTTCAAATCCATGGTATATAAAGAAATTCTTATACCGATCAGCATCAATAAACTTATTACAGAACCTTTTGAAACAATCATAAAACTATCTGATTATATAATAAATTGGGATATGCTTTACGCATTTTACAATGAAACAGAAAACAAATTTGTTATGAATATTTGTCAGGAGATTGATAAAAAACTCCCCACACTTAATGACTCCGATGACGGCGCGCAGGAGTGGAATGGAGATTTTGTTTTTATAGGAAACAGTAAGGAAAATCCTGGCAAAGGTTTTAACTGCTCAGGTTTTGCCAAATGGGTGGCAGATGGTATTTTTTCCGCAAAAACAAACAGGCTTATGGATATAAGTGTGCTCAAAAAGAAAAACATTTTTGATAGAAGAGATACTTTAAGCCTTATTTATGAAGACGAAAGAGATCCTCTGTTTGGACTTGATTGGACAAGAAATATTGCAATGACTATTTATGAACTTGATAATCCGGAAAGAGAAATAAGGATATCCGATGTAGATGTAAGAGATTATCCTTATGAAAAATATTCAGAAGATATAGGCTATTCAATTGCAAACCTGAAAGCTATTTTATACTACCTTACTGTTACAAATCCCGGATATATCTATCTTGGATCGGTAAATGGAGATTTTGGCAAAGACCCTATATTAAGACAGCACTATCATGTTGTTGTATTTCTTCCCTATATAGGACCGGGTGGCAATTTTTATCCTGTTGTTTATGAACGGAATATAAAAAGACCTATTGATGATTTTATAAAAAAATATCCGAGGGAATCCATTCATCTGGTACGTATAAAAGTAGATAAGAATTTCTCTCTTTCTGTTATTCCGCCTTCTTTTGAATAGAGAGAGGATTCCCGCGAATGTATTTCCCGCGCTGGCGTGGGGATGGCGGCCGGAGCAGGGAAGCGAGCAGTTCGGCAAGTAGACCGCATGTTTTAGCAGGTTTATTTGCTGAATGTGGAAAGTCCTTTGCAGATGGATATTGCATCTAAAGGCTATTTACGTTAAAAATATATATGCTCAATTCTAAAAAAATAGAGGCAGTTATATTTGATGTTGATGGTACTCTTTATCCCAACTATAAAATGTACCTTACTTCGGTCCTATTTTTTTTCAGGCATCCTCTTTTATCCACTGCTTTTAACAGAATGCGACATAAAGTAAGAAAAACTGATTATTCCGGACACTTTAGGGAGCTTCAGGTAAGTATTTTTGCAAAAGAGATCAAAAAAACAGAACAAGAAGCAGCGCATCTTATGGAAAAATATATTTATGGACAGTTTGTTTCAATGTTTAAATGGATAAAGCCATATAAAATTATTAAAAAAATAGTTGCTGATTTAAAAAATAGAGGTATCAAGGTGGGAATAATCTCCGATTTTCCGGCTGGAAAAAAGATTTCCTATCTTGGACTTGATGGCTACTGGGATGTTGTTTGTTCTGCAGATGAGATTGGGGCATTAAAACCCAGACTTGAACCTTTTAATACTGTGGCATCCAAACTTGGCATAAATCCTGAAAAAATAATTTATGTTGGTAATCATTATCATTATGATATAATAGGGGCGAATAATGCCGGGATGATGACTGCCCATTTTAGTTTGTTTAAAAAGAGAAATAGCAAGGCAGATTATACTTTTTATAACTACAAAAAATTATGGGAATTTTTGCTTAAGCTGAATAAAAGCATTTAACGGAGAAGTAGCATGTTTTTTAATTTGGGAAATCTTATTACAATTGCAATAGTAATAATAATATTAATAATATACCGCCAGCTTGATGTTAATAACAGAAGCCTGGAAAAAATGAAAAAGTATTTTAATAAAATCAAGGAAGAACTTAATACAATTGTAGAAGAAAAAGCCATGGGCCTTAAAGATCTTTCAATTGAGCTTGAAGTCCATGAGAAAACAGTTAAGGAAGTATATAACAGGATAGAGCAGAGCGCCAGCGATCTTTCTTTCAGAGAGCAGGAACTTATTTCAATACATAAGAGAATAGACAGCTATGATGCAGTCTTAAAAGAACTCTCTGATATGACATCAAGAGTGGATGAAAATCTTAAAAAACTTCATGAAGAGTCCATCTTTATAGATGATGTAAATAAAAAATTAAAAGATACCTCTTCTTCAATGGATAAGCTCGAAAATAGAATACCTCAAATAGCAGATGAATTTGCGAAAAAAAATGCGGAGACCGCAGAGCTTCTTAAAGTTGGAATTTTTAACGAGATAGAATTAAAGTCAAATACAATTAAAGAACAGCTTGAAGAGAGCAGAAACGAAGTCCATGGTTTTAGGGAATATCTTTCAAAACTGGAAGAACGGAGAGATACGCTTGGAGAACAAATAATTAAAGATATAAACCAGGAACTTGAGCAGATGTCCGAAGATTTTTCCGCAAAGCTATATAAAACAGAAGAAGATTTTGAAAAAGTGCTTTTTGATATAGGACAAAAAGGGACAGTTCTTGGCGAAGAGGTTTTTAAGACTGTAAGAAAAGATATTGAAGAGAAAGCTTCTGAAATAACCATTGATGTTGACGGCAACCTTAAAATTCTTGAGGGAAGAATAAAAGATCAGTTTGAAAAACTAAGCTCAGAGATGGAGCTGTTTGAGAAAAATATAAAAGATAAATATGTTGATACTCAGCAGAGGTCAATGCAGCACTATAAAGAAGTAATTACCGATATCAAAGAATTTGAAAGAACATTAAGTGAAGAATCCGGCGAAATTGAAAAAATGAAAAGAGAAATCGAATCTGTTTCCGGAGATTTCGAAAAAAGAATGGAATCTTACAGAAGTTTTGTTGAAGAACTTGAACAAAAAAAGAATTTGGAAACAGCAGACTTTTCCAAAAAGCTTGATGAAGATGTAAATAACTTTACACAGAGATTCCAGAATAAAGTTGATAAAATTGAAGAAAAATATAATCATAGATTTTCCAAAGCAGAGGAAGAAAACGAACAGCATCAGAATGTTGTTTTTAATGAAATAAAAAAACAGGTAACGAAAAATGCCGAGTCTGTAAAAAAAGAACTTTTAAAACAGATTGAAACAACAGATTCCGAAGTTATTGCATCGCTCTCCAGGTCAGAAGAAAGCATCAAAGAATATGAGGCAGCTATAAGCTATAAAGTAGAAGGTCTTACAGGAATTGAAAAAGATATTGACGAGATGGGAAAAAATCTTAAAAACATGATGAAAAGCGTTAGTCAAAAAATGAAAGACGATTTCCATTCATTTGAAGTATCCATAGACACGGAAAAGAACGCTCAAAAGGTAAAACTGGATAATGATTTTAAAGATATACGGGAAGTTCTTGAAACTCTTGAAAACAGAATAGATGAATTAAAGAAAAAATCTTATGAGAATGTTGCCGCAAAACTGCAGATTTTTGAAGATGACTTTTTCAATGATCTAAAAGTGCGCAATGATGAAATAAACAGCGAGCTTGCGTCCTGGCAAAAAGAAGTAACTGAGAAAATTAATAAAGTTTCTCTGGAAACAGTTGGCGTAAGGGAAGAAATAGAAAATAAAAGCCTGGAGGCAATGAAAGACCGTCTTAACGAACTCCACGTAAAAACAAATGCGCAGTTCCAGAAATACGAGAGCACTGTAGGGATATTTAAAGATGGTATTGACGAAAAACTTAATCTTATTGAAAAGAGTGTAAAAGATTTTGAAGGTTCGGTAAAAACAGAAACCGAAGATATTAAAGTAGCAAGTTACAACCATTTTAATAAAGAATTTACAGAGTATAAAACAAGCGTTGATGAAAAACTAAGACAATATGAAAAAGAAGTTACAAGAATTATTGATGAACTAACGACTGAATATTCAAAAGAGAAAGATAATTATGTAAGCGAATCCGGCGAAGCAAGAGAATCTTATAATCAGCATCTTAAAGAAATTAGTGTAAATATTGGCAAACTTAATGACGAGCTTAAAGAAAAATCCCAGACAGCAATTGAAAAACTTAAAACAGATTCTGAATTTTTTATGAATGATTTTACCAGAAAGAACAGAGATTTTGTGCTTGAAATAGATAATAAAATAAAAGAGTTTAAGACCTCTGTTCAGGATGTTAAAACCAGAATTGACGGCACAGAGAAAAAAATAATGACAAAAATATCGGAAAGCGCGAGAGTTTTAAATATATCGCTTAATGATATTGATAAAAAGCAGAAGAGCTTTATCAGTCAGACAAAAATTTTCGAACGTACCGATACTCTGAAAGATGCGCTTGATGAAAAGATAGAAGAGTTAAAAAGAAATATTATCAAAGTCGATGCCCAAAGCAAAGATATCAAAGTTGCGGAGAAAAAGTTTGACAGTATAAGAAAACTTGAGGAAGAAGTCTCGACAAAGCTTAATAGATTTCTTTCCGAAAAACGCAAAATAGATGAGATTGAAGGTGATTTTAAAAAACTTTTAAATATGTCCCAGGCTGTTGATACAAAGCTTGAGCATGTAACAACTGTCTATGACAGTTTTCAGGAAATTGATGTAAAGCTTAGGAGATTTGAAGATTTATTTAAAGATATAACTGAAAAATCCAATAGGCTTGAAAAGAAAGAAGATATAATAGAAACAACAATAGATGCGGTAGATAAGAATTTCCATATGGTTCAAAAGCTTGAAAAAGGTTTTGCAGAGCTTTCTGAAACAGCAGAAATGCTTCCAATGAGGTTAAACGAAGTTGAAACCAGATTTAAAAAAATAAATATTGAAAAAGGCGAAGCTGAAAAAGTAATCGAAAAGCTTGAATCCCTCTCCAAGATTATGGATGATATCGAAGGAAGAATGGACAAGCTTCATAAATCCAGAGAGTGGCTTGCAAGAACAGAGACAAGGCTTAATGAATCTGTAAAAAAAGCAGAAGATAATATTTCTGTTATTGGCGCTCTTATTGATAAAGATTCAAAAGTCAAAAAAACCAAAAAAGAGGGCGCTCCTTCAATGGATAAGAGGGAAATGGTTGTTAAACTTGCGCATCAGGGTTGGACATCTGATAACATTGCCCAGGCAACAGGTCTTTCCCGCGGTGAAGTTGAGCTTATACTTGAGATTATGCCAAAAAAATAGCTCTCTTTTTTCTAAAATTTTTAAAAACCTTGACGCTTTTTAACTCAATTGTTATTTTTATATGATAATTAATTAAATATGGAGCAGTCTATTGTGAATAAGGAAGATGAAGAGAATAATAAAACAGAGTGTGCTGAAAATAGCAATAATGAAGAAAAAGCAGAAACAGAAGATATTTGTAATTGTAAAGATGGTGCAGAAGAAAGCACTAAGATTCCCGAAGACCTAAAAGATAAGCTTAAAAAAGCAGAAGATGAGGTTTCTGATCTCCGTGAAAATATCTTGAGAAAACAGGCGGATTTTGAGAATTTCCGAAAAAGAGTTATCAAAGAGAAAGAAGAAACTATTAAATATGCAAATACAAATCTTTTATTGGATTTGATAAATATAATAGACGATTTTGAGAGAGCTATTAATTCAACTGCTGATTCAAAAGATTTTGAAAAATTTTACCAGGGGATAGAATTAATAGAAAAACAGTTTTCTTCTATGCTGGAGAAAAAATGGAATCTTATAAAGTTCGCGGCTACAGGGGATAAATTTGACCCTGAAAAGCACGAAGCTTTTATGAAAGAAGAGAAAGAGGATATTGCAGAACCTGTTATTGCAGAGGTTTTCCAAAATGGATATATGCTCAATAATAGAGCTATAAGGCATGCAAAGGTAAAAGTTTTTATGCCAAAAATTATTGATACAAAGACAGAAAAGGAAGAACATAATTAATTATGGATTTTACCTGGTCTTCATGCAGATATGTCTCGGGTTTGCCGGGGCGGGCGTGGATCAGGATATTTTATATTAAAGTAATAAATTAGGAGAAATTTATATGGGAAAAGTTATAGGAATCGATCTTGGAACAACCAATTCATGTGTTGCTGTTATGGAGGGAGGAGAACCTGTTGTAATTCCAAATGCAGAAGGGCAGAGAACAACCCCTTCTATAGTTGCTTTCACAGATAAGGGCGAAAGACTTATTGGGCAGCCGGCAAAAAATCAGATAATTACCAATCCTGAAAATACAATTTATTCAATAAAACGATTT
>WRFK01000024.1 GCA_009778835.1 Spirochaetaceae bacterium | reverse complement strand
CTTGTTTGCTGCAGCGCTTGTGTTGCAGGGCTTATACCATCGCTTATACTTGATGGCAGGGAAGAGGATGCTTTAAAAACAGCGCTTGAATATGATGCTCTTTTTGGAAGAGATAATTTCTACCTGGAGATTCAGGATCATGGGATCCCTGAACAAAAAACTGTAAATCAGGGATTATGTAAAATATCGGAAAAAACAGGCATCCCGATTGTTGCAACAAATGATATTCACTATATCAATAAGGAAGATGCTGAAGCGCATGAAGTTTTACTATGTATAGGTACACAGAAAAAACTTTCAGATACCAATAGACTTGTTTTTGGTAAAAAAGAGTTTTATCTAAAATCTTCCGAAGAGATGAAAGAGATATTTAAAGCAGTACCAGAAGCAATAGAAAATACCAGAAAAATTGCAGATATATGTAATATCGAATTAAAACTGCCAGGCCCTCTCCTGCCAGATTTTGAAATACCTCCTGAATTTAATTCTCCCGATGATTACCTTTGTTACCTGACACAGCAGGGACTTACAAAAAGATATGAAGAAATAACTCCACAGATACAGGCGCGTGTTGATTACGAACTACAGGTAATAATATCCAAAGGTTTTACAGGATATTTTCTTATTGTCTGGGATTTTATAAGATATGCGCTTGAAAACGGAATACCGGTAGGACCGGGCCGAGGTTCCAGTGCTGGTTCCCTCGTTGCCTATTCTCTTTTTATAACAAATATAGACCCACTAAAATATGGGCTTCTTTTTGAGCGGGTTTTAAATCCTGAAAGAATTTCAATGCCTGACTTTGATATAGACTTTTGCTATGAAAGAAGACAAGAAGTTATAGATTATGTTACCCATAAGTATGGTTCAGAAAGAGTTGGACATATCATAACCTTTGAAACATTAAAAGCAAAAGTAGTATTAAGAGATGTTGCGAAGGTTCTTGAGATACCTTTTGAAGAAGCCAATATGATAATAAAACTTGTCCCATTTGACGCAAAAAACCTTGACGATGCAATAGAGAAAGAAGAAGAGCTTAAAAAAAATATTGCAAAAGGTGGTATATACCAAAAACTTATAGATATTTCAAGAATACTTGAGGGGCTACACAGGCATTCATCGTTACATCCTGTAGGAATTGTAATAGGCAAAGAAGAACTTACAAACTATGTCCCTCTTTACAAGGATACAAAAACAGGAGCTATTTCTACTCAATTTACAATGTATCAGCTTGAGGAGTGCGGCCTTGTTAAAATGGATTTTCTTGGTCTTAAAGCACTTACCCTTATAAAAAATACAGAAGACCTTATAAGAAAAAAAAGGATCGATTTCTCCATTGAAAAAATACCTGATTTTGATGAAAAAACATTTTATATGCTTGGAGAAGGAGAAAACACTTATGTATTTCAGTTTAAAAGCAAAGGAATGCAGAAAAACCTAAAAGCTACAAAACCAAACAGTATTGAAGATCTTATTGCTTTAAATGCACTTTATAGACCAGGACCAATGCAGCATATACCAATATTTATTGATTCAAAAAATGGTAAAATAAAAATAAAATATCCCCACCCTTCGCTTGAAGATGTTTTAAAAACAACTTATGGCGTTATTGTTTACCAGGAGCAGGTTATGCAGGTTGCCCGCATAATTGCAGGATTTTCTATTGGAAAAGCTGATATTCTGCGCCGCGCAATGGGTAAGAAAGATGTTGCCAAAATGGAAAAGATGAAAAGTGAGTTTATCGAAGGAGCACAGAAAAACGGATATACCGAAAAACTTGCCGATGATATTTTCGAAATGCTTCTCTCTTTTGCAAGTTATGTTTTTACTAAATCACATTTTGCTGCATATTCTGTTCTTGCATATCAGACAGCATATCTAAAAGCAAATTATGGTGATGAATTTATGTCTGCCACTTCACAAATGAAGTAAATGATACAGATAAACTTTTTGAATATATTGCAGAGGCAAAAAGTATGGGACTTGAAATACTTCCGCCGGATATAAATCTTTCTGAAAAGAATTTGCGGTTAAGCAAAGGAGAAAATTGTTTTCAAATTGACAGAGGCGTTATATGTGATATACTTAAGTTTGTAACAATTATCTAAATATAGATAAAATAGGAGAAAAATATGGGAAAAAGCTATGAAGAAAAAGAAGTTATTAGTCGTTTGGAAAAGGACATAGCTGCAGATAAAATTTATTTATTATTCAAAAAAAATTATATTAATTATTCCGGAAAACCAACTGGTAATAAAAACGAATATTATTTTGAAGTTCTTGCAAAGTATTTATTAGATCACAAGGTTGAGGAACTTTATAAAAGTGTAAAGGTACTGCCTCGTAAACAGTCTTACAAAATGGATGACCATTTTGTAAATAAAAACCAAAAAAAAGAAAAGTGGTTGGCTAAACTATTGCTTAATTTTAAACTTGACTCTCTAGGAGATGTTATAGATTTTGAAATGCCTATAAAAAGCTCAAAGCTTGATAAAAAAGTTGGTGAAGTTGATTTACTTGCATATAATAAAAATGAGAAAATACTATCATTAGTTGAATTAAAGCTAAGAGATAATCCTGATACAATGCTTCATACTATTTTGCAAATTTGTACCTATTATCATCAAATCGATGAAAAAAAATTGATACAGAGTTTTAAACTTCCTTCGACGACAAAAATTCAGAAAGCTATACTTATTTTTAAAGAAAGTCCTCAGTATGAACAATTCAAATCTAAATATATAAAGCAACTAGTTAAGGAATTGGATATCAATGTTTTTATTCTAGATTTTCAGGTTTCCCCTTTACTATGATCTTCACCATCCACTGAGGGGCTGCTGAAATCGAATTCTTTAGACTTTGCAATTATCAAAAACAAGGAGTGTTTTAAAAAGGTAAAAAGCAGCCTCCAGTACTATCCCTGTTTCTGAAAGAATCCTAACAACAACTCTTTTATCTATTTTTTAAATTAATCCTCTTGTATCTGGTCGCGCCATCGAATATATGGTTTTTTGATAGTGTAGAAAATTTGAAAATATTCATAAATTTTATTCACTATAGCATTATATGACATAGTGAACATTGTAAAATGAAACCAGATTTACCTGACAGTACAGGAGAAATATGAAAATAACAACAGAAGAAGAAGCCAGATTTCTCTGTTCTGCTATACCCGGTTTGGTGGTTATGAGATCATTTTTCGTGCAGATCAATGTGTTGGATCTTTATGTAAAAGCAGCTAATGCTAAATCTTTGTCAGAAATGCAAAATTTGATTATTGATGCAGATAATCTTCTTATTGCTCAGAATCTGATTGCTGAGGGGTCTCATAACTGGGGTCTTCGTGAATTCCTGGATATCCCTCCCGCAGGGAATTACGATGACGAAAAAGGCAGTAGATAAAATTAAAAATCTTTAGGAGGTGGGCGAAATGCTTTGCAATGTTTTCACGATAAGAAAAGACATTAATGGCAATAATTATATTCAAATTATTAACCCTGATTATCGTGATACTAATTCATGGAAAAAATATTGGCATAGTTTAATTTTTTCATTAAAAGAAATTATATCAAATTGGGAATATGTAGCAAGTTATTTTTATTATGATTTTTTCTCAGAAGAAGATATAAATTGTATACTTTATATGTATCGATTTGGTATGAAAGGTGATTTTACATATATCATTACTACATTACATGGAGAAATAAAAATTACAACTTATCATCCAGACATTATAGAAGCAGATGGCAATACTGAATTGCTTTATAAAATTATTTCATTATTAGAAAGTAGTTCTTATTTTCTGATGATGGTAGAAGACAAAATTGATTGAGAATAGACAGAGGCGTTATCTGTGATATACTTAAGTTTGTAGCAATTATCTAAATATAGATATAAGAGGAGAGGAGTATGAGAGACAACCAAACTAATTATACGGAAGAACAATTAAAAAAGTATCTGTCTGAAGATACTGTAAAAGGAAAGCTGGATTTATTGTATAAAGAATATTATATAATAAAAAGTATATCTGTTGAAGATAAAAAAGAAGTTAGAATATATGATTTTATTGCTAAATGGCTGCTTAAAAACAATGTAAAAGAACTATATGAAAAAAATGTCGATCAAATATCAAGACATGATTATGGGAAGGAGTATTGGAAAGAAAGAAAACTTCTTACTGATAAAGAAATTAAAACAATATCTAAACAAAAACGTTTTGAAGAATGGTTTGCAAAAAGTTTGATTGGTAAAAAAGGTGATGATTTAGGAATATTTATTAACTATCAAATCCCTATAAAAGGAAAAAAGAAAGATAAAGCAGGAAAAGTAGATTTACTTGCATACAACGAAAGTCTAGAATTGCTTTCATTGATTGAGCTAAAAAGGGAAGATAATTCAGAAACAATGCTACGTGCTATTTTGGAGATTTGCACATACTATTACCAAATTAATAAGGAACAGTTAAAAAAAGAGCTAAAAGAAAAGGGAGTATGTCATGAGGTCAGTGATATACAAAAAATAGTTCTTGTTTTTAAGGATAGTTATCAAATTAAACAATACAGGGAAACTGAATCAATCAGAGATCTTGCTGACGAATTAGGCGTAAAAATATTTATTGTGGAAAATAAACCGATCATTACCAAAGACACAACCACATGACATTCACCATCCACCGCGGGGCTGCTGAAATCGGAGGCTCCTGCGTAGAAGTTTGCACAACAACTACAAGAGTCATCATCGACATTGGCATGCCGCTAATGAATCCGGATGGCTCGGAGTTTGACTCAAAAAAAATAAGCGAGCTCTCTGTTGAGGAATTGCGTAAAGAAAAAATTCTCCCTGCGATCCCGGCATTGTACAATTCTGCTGACAGCAAAGAAACAGCCTTGCTTATTTCTCATCCTCATAAAGATCATTATGGTCTTATGAATTTTGTAGACAAAAAGCTTCCTGTTTATATTGGGGAAACAAGCCATAAACTTATTGAGATATCAGCAGTTTTTGCAGGAGAAAAACCGGTTATTGAAAACCCAAGATATATTAAAGCATACGAACCTTTCAATTTTGGCAATATCGAAATAACCCCTTATTTTATGGATCATGCGTGTTGTGAGGCTTATGCTTTTTTGCTTCGCGCTGACGAAGAAACCATTTTTTACAGCGGAGATTTCCGTGCTCATGGGCGAAAGTGGCGATCCTTCTATAAGTTTCTCCATATTGCCCCTAAAAATGTTGATTATTTGCTTATGGAAGGGACTTCCCTTTCCCGGGAAAAACAAAAATTCCAGAGTGAAGAACAACTTGAAGCTCAATTTGTAAAAACATTTAAAGAAACCAAAGGGATAAATCTGGTATATGTAGCAGGACAAAATATCGACCGTTTGGTAACAATTTTCCGTGCATGCAAAAGATGCGGTAAAACTTTTGTAATTGATTTTTATATTGCAAATATACTCTCAACGATGGCAGAACTTGGGTATGGAGTACCGCACCCTTCCGAAAGCTTTTCTAATGTCAAAGTTTTTTTTCCCAAGTTTTTACGTAGACGAATTGAGAATCTTAACAGGAGCGATCTCTTTGAGCGGTATAGGGAATTTGAAATAGATCAGGATGAAATTAATAAAAAAACAAAAAATATAGTTATGACTGTCCGAACAAGCATGGAGCATGAAATCAAGCAAATAGAAACCCTTTCGGGTGGAACCCTTATCTATTCAATGTGGGAAGGATACAAAGAAAATATAAGCACAGAAAGATTCCTCTCAAATATTCTTAAAAGAGGAGCCGTAATAACAACCATTCATACATCCGGACATGCAGATTATTATACATTACAGAAAATGATTGATGCTGTTAAGCCAAAGCAACTAATACCAATTCATACATTGGAAAGTGGTAAGTATAAAACAATTTTTCCAGAGGTCTCTGTGAAGCAGGCAGTAAATGGTGAAACAATCGGCATAAAAGAAGAACCAAAACGCGAAACAAAAGAATTAACGTTATTTGAACATATAGAAGAATTAGGTAAATTGCATGAAAAAACAGGTGCTTTGCCGGGTAATGGATTTGAGAACTTTATCGCGAATGCTTGTCTTCATGTAGAGTATGTGTGCAAGAAATTAAATTTAAGTGAATTACAGGCTGTGCTATTTGCCGATATAGTCTATTTATATAATGGTTATAATCTGTCAATAAAAGATATTGCGGAATTTGCTGGCTGCAAAACGATAAAAATAATACAATATATAAATGAGTTAAATTTTCTTGCTGAAAATAACTTTATTCTTATTAACGATTTAACCCAGTATCACAACTTTGAAAATAGGCTAACAATAAATATTTCAGATAAAGCTTTGGATTGTTTGCTAAAAGGCAATAAACCTGTCATTGAAAATTATAAAAACCTGTCATTGGATGATTTTTTAATTCAAGTTTCTATTCTCTTTGAAAATCGTATTCAAAATAAAGTAAAGTATGAAAAAACAATAAAAAAAATGAACCTATTATTGGAAAACAATAGGCACCTGAATATGGTAAAAGTATTTAAGGCATACAATCTTTTAGAGAATGACGAATTGGTTTTACTCAGATTTTGTCATTATTTGATTAATCGTGATGAAGAGAATATGAACTTTTATTATTTGGAAGCACTATATGAAAATACTTCCGATTTTCTCCCTGCAAAGAGACAGTTAGGAGCAGGGAATCATGAACTTCAAAAAAAAGGGCTTATTCAAAATGCAAATGATAATGGCTTTAGCAAAGCTGATACTTTTTGTCTAACAGAAAAAGCAAAAGATGAATTGTTTATTGAACTTGGAGATCAATTAGCAAAAAAATCAATGCGTGGGATAAAAGCAGCTTCTGAAATCTCTGAAAAGAAATTATTTTACCCGGAAAAAATTACCCAACGAATAACAGAACTAACTGATTTATTGCATGAAGAAAAATTTGCATCAATACAAAAACGGCTATCCGAAGAAAAAATGAGAACAGGTTTTGCATGCCTTTTTTCCGGAGGACCAGGAACAGGAAAAACCGAAACAGCATATCAAATTGCCAGACTTACAGGAAGGGGAATAATGCAGGTGGATATTTCTGATACAAAAAGTATGTGGTTTGGAGAAAGTGAAAAGAAAATCAAAGAAGTGTTTACCAGCTATCGCGCTGCAGTAAAAAATTCCAAAATTGCTCCGATATTACTCTTCAATGAGGCAGATGCGGTTATAGGCAAGCGTCAGAATTTTGGAGAAGCACGAAGTGGAGTTGGGCAAACAGAAAACACTATTCAAAATATTATTTTACAGGAAATTGAAAACCTTAACGGTATTTTGATTGCTACAACCAATCTTGCAAAAAATATGGATAAAGCATTTGAACGAAGGTTTTTGTACAAGATCGAATTTGAAAAACCTTCTCTTGAAACGCGTAAGTTAATCTGGCTGGCTCTTATGCCATCCCTGATTGATGATGAAGCCAACACATTAGCCAAAAGGTTTGACTTCTCCGGTGGACAAATTGAAAATATCGCGCGCAGAAAAACAGTATCGGAAGTTCTTTATGGATCTTCCCCTTCGCTTGAAAAGCTAATTCAATATTGCGAAGAAGAAAAACAGGAAGAATCTAAAACAAAAAAGATAGGGTTCTAATACACTATTAAATGCCATACCGAACCTTTGTATTAAACATGTGAAAATATTTGATTTTGGAATTGCATCATCACTAAGTAAGAGAGGTTTTTATTTCTTGATAGGAGAATTCACTCGTGATATAACTTTATAATATGAAACAAAGAAAAAGTCTTTCCAAGATCGCGCTTCCAAGGATCTATTTTATTGATAAAGAAATCGCCTCAGGAAAATATCCCAATGTGCCAGAGTTGGCAAAAAAATATGAGACCAGTGCCTCAAGCATAAACAGGGATATTGCCTACATGAGGGATATGATGAATGCGCCCATAGCCTATGACTTTTTTGAAAAAGGGTTTTACTATACAGAAAAAACTTTCCGACTGGCTGCTGCCTATGCAACTGCTGATGACCTGTTAGCTTTAGGCATGGCAAAAAATCTTATGGAGTTATACCGAAACACTTCTCTCCATGAAACTACTTTGAAACTGCTGGAAAACATTTCTATCCCCTTGAAGGGAGACAAAAGTGCAGATGACTGGTTTAGCAACAGAATTGTAATCCCCAAAATTGCCTCTGCCAAGGTGGATATTAAAATATGGAAAACGGTTGTCTGCGGCTTACGTGATAACAAAGTGCTTACTTTTAGTTATCTTTGTGCAGATTTAGAAGGTCTTTCCGATAAAGGAGAAAGCTCTGGAAAAAAGGTTAATTTCCGGCGCGTTCATCCATATCAGTTGCTTTTTGATCAAAGCACATGGTATCTCTATGCATATGACGAAAATCGAAGCGCAATGAGAACATTCAGCCTCACCAGGATTCTCGATATTGCAGTTACCGGAGAAAACTTTAAAATTCGGGATGATTTTGACTATCGCAGTCTGGAAGGGGCAAGTTATTTTGGGATATATGCCCAGGAAAATAAAGCTTGTAAATTTGTTATAGCAGTTACAGGCGACACACGATGGATAAGAGAGCGTCAGTGGGCAGAAGATCAGCATATAAAAGAAATCAGGGGTGGCATAGAAATCTCTTTTACCAGCAATCAATTTGAAAAAGTGCTGCAATGGATACTCGCTCAAGGCGCACGCGCCAAACCGCTTGCCCCAAAATCTTTGGTAAAACTTTGGGGGGAAACCATACAAGCTATGTCAAAACTTATGCGGTAATACTATAATCCAGTAAAATGCAGATTGAAAAAGTAGCATAATTTTATACAATATTTTCAATTTATTGAAAATATTGTTGATTTGAACATTTGGCCATGTTATACTATTTATATGGAAAAATATATAGTCCGCACAAAATACCTGGAATCCTTGAAAGAATTGCAAAAGAAAAACCTTGTAAAAGTAATAACAGGCATCAGACGCTCTGGCAAATCTGTTTTAATGGAACAATTTCAGGAGTATCTAAAAAGCATTGGAGTCAAACAAAAGCAGATAATCTCGCTAAACTTTGAAAAGCTGGAAAATGAGGAATTGCTTGACTACAAGAAGCTTCACGACTATGTTGCAGCCAAGTTAAGCAAAAATGGCTGGACTTATGTTTTTCTGGATGAAATTCAGATGGTTGATAATTTTCAAAAAGCAGTAGGTAGCCTTCACACAAAAAAAAATGTTGATCTTTACATAACCGGCTCAAACTCTTATCTTTTGTCAGGAGAACTGGCTACCTTGCTTACAGGTCGTTATATGCAAATCCGTATGCAGCCATTTTCGTTTGAAGAATTTACCAAAACCAGTTCAGTGTTAAAAAAGGGAAAAACTGTAAGAGAGGAATTTGTCCTTGACTACTTGCGGTTGGGTGGATTTCCTCAAGTGGTTGATTTTACAACTGAAAAAGCAGTTCATGATTATCTGGACGATGTATTAAGTGCGATAATACGCAAAGATATTTTAAGTCGTGAAAGATCCGTAAATGTGGGCGTGTTGGAAAGCATAACCAAGTTCTTATTCCATAACATAGGCAGTGAAGTATCATCTGTCAATATTGCCAACACGCTTAAATCAAATAAGCGGGAAGCCAGTTATAACACAGTTGAAAAATATTTGAACTATCTAAAAGATAGTTTCGTAATCTATGAAGTTGGCAGATATGATATAAAAGGCAAACAACATTTAAAGCAAAATGCAAAGTATTATGCAGTTGATATAGGGTTAAGAAATATGTTGCTTGCAAATAAAGAAACAGACATTGGTCATGTTCTTGAAAACGTAATTTATCTTGAGTTACTAAGACGTGGTTATAAAATAAGCGTTGGCAAGGTAGAAAGCAAGGAAGTTGATTTTGTAGCTGAAAATGAAAATGGCAAAGAGTATTATCAGGTTGTGGCAAGCTTGCTTGACAAAAAAACACTTGAGAGAGAGTTGGCGCCTTTAAATCGAATCAAAGACCATTTCCCTAAATTTATAATAACGCTTGATGATTATGCTGCGGGGGCAACATATAACGGAATAAGAATTATTCATGCAATAGACTTTTTACTGCAGGGATAACCCGTAACAGACTTTCTTAACGATCTTGCTTTTTATTGCTCTTTTATTTTCCATAAATACAAGTAAAAGTATTACAGATAATAAAGAAAGGCATGCTCCAAACACAAGAAGAATGTCCTAATATTAAAAGAAAAACAACAAGCAGGTTTTAATCAGGATATTAAAATATTTTTTCACTCTGGCACTATATGATATAGTGGGCATTGTAAATTATTTATTGTAAGATTTGCAGGAACAAAAAACAGAAAGAGGGAAAATATTAAAATCAGAACAGAAAAAGAAGCGCTTGCTGCGGTTAAAGATGATGGCAGAGCGCTTATGTTTGTTCCGGAAAAGCTTAAGACTCAGGAACTCTGTAACATTGCAGTGGAGCAGAGTGGCGCGGCAGTGCTTGTACATGTGCCGGAAAAATATAAGATGAAATAAAAGAGGTGAAAAATTTGTTTTTGGATACACGAAAGCAGTTATTAAAACAAGGGAAGGAAATTTCAAGTTCTTTTATAGGGCTGCTTTGGTTTGATAATGATTATATTGATATAACTGAGATTCGCGGGGAAATAGAGTTTTTTTCTGCGGACATAGATGCAAAAAAAAACAGTTTTGCCTGATGGGGCTCATGCATCTTATAAAAGCAGACGTTTTTCCTCTCCCAGAGGCAGGGTAGAGCTTAATAATGGAATACCTGCAATTTCAATTGGCGAAGAGTGTCCTGACAGCATGATTGATAAAGTTATTACCTATATGGGTTTAAGTAAATATCGAAAAATTATAATGATACGCAGAGGCTCATTCTGGGATAAAAAGTAAGAAAATAAACTTGGCTAAATAAAAGATGGTTAAATAATCAGAATAATTTAATAATATTTTTTCAATATAAAAGCTAAACAAGAAAAAAATTGTCGTTCAGTAGTATTTTTCTCAAAATTTTCCAAAATACTGCACTTATTGTCAATAAGTAAATATTTGCATAATAAATATCTTCTTTAAAATTACAAAATTGACTTGACTAGTATTAAATCATTCAATACTATGTCTGGTTATTTTGAATAAACACTGCTAATCTATATTATGAGAGGTTCTTATGGATAAAGGAAAAAAACTTTTTGATAAGCTTGCCAAAAGAGGTTGTGATTTTTTAGGTATTGAAGTTCCAATACTTTGTGGGGCAATGTCATGGGTTTCTACGCACCAGCTTGTGGTGGCTGTGTCAAATGCAGGCGGGTTTGGAGTTCTTGGGGGCGGAAATATGCCGGTTGAACTTTTTGCGGAAGAGATAAGGAAAATAGAGTCGCTTACCCAAAAACCTTTTGGCGTTAATATGATAACAATTGCGCCTAATTTCGCTGATCAGCTTGATTATGCATGCAAGATCAAATCTCCGCTTATGATTTTTGCGGGCGGTCTTCCTCCGAGAGATGCATATAAAAAAGTAAAAGATATTGGAAGCCGTCTTATCTGCTTTGCGCCATCTCTTAAAGCTGTTGATATGCATGTAAGGCTTGGAGCAGATGCTATAATAATCGAAGGAAATGAAGCAGGGGGGCACATAGGTCCTGTTTCGACAATTGTTCTTGCAGAACAAATTCTGCCGCAAGTAAAAGATGTTCCTGTTTTTGTTGCAGGCGGTATTGGAAGCGGTTTTCTTATGGCGCATCTATTGCTTATGGGAGCTGCGGGTATTCAAAGCGGTACAAGATTTGCAGCTTCTGTTGAGTCTCCTGCAAACAATGCTTTTAAGGAAGCTTTTGTTAAAGCAACTGCAAAAGATGTTCAGCCTACAGCAAAATTTGATCCAAGGGTTCCGGTAATACCTGTAAGGGCAATAACGAATGATGGAAGCCTTGATTATACTGCGCTCCAGCTTGATCTTATTAAAAAAATCGATAAAGGTGAAATAACATCCAAAGACGCAGGTCTCCAACTTGAAGAGTTCTGGCTTGGAGCTCTTAGAAGAGCTGTTGTAGACGGAGATGTAAAAAGAGGTTCTCTAATGGCAGGGCAGAGTATTGATTTTGTTAAAAAAATAATGCCTGTAAAAGAAATTATAGAAGAGTTTACAACAGATGCTGTAAAAGAACTTCAAAAAATTATTGATATTATTGAATAGAAGTTATATATAATTTAAATAAGCTGGTATCAAAAATTGATGCCGGCTTTATACGGCGGTCGTTTCCAGTAACCCGCCTTAACAAAACAAGGAGTTTTTATGTCTAACGAACTTTTATGGTTTACTGTTCT
>WRFK01000023.1 GCA_009778835.1 Spirochaetaceae bacterium | reverse complement strand
TGAAGCTGCTTCCATTGGAACCAGAGAAGTTCTAATAGCAGTCATTGGCGCAACTGCAACCAACGTAGCAGTCTTTGTTCCGCTTGGAGGAATGGAAGGACCAATGGGAAAAATATTAAGCTCCTTTGCTTTTACAGTTGCCATATCAACAGTTTTTTCTCTTATTGTTTCAGTAACAGTTACCCCGCTGCTTGCATCAAAGCTTTTATCCGCAAAAACAAAACAGCCCGGAAAACTTGGACAAAAACTGGATGCATTATTTATAAAACTTGAAGAGTTATATGGAAAATCAATAGCCTTTTTTGTTGCACAAAAAAAGCGCTCCATTGCGTTTATCGCAGCGGTCTTTATTGCTTTTGTTTTAAGCATCATGGGATTTTCGCTGATTGAAATGGTAATGGTTCCAAAAAGCGATGGTGGCAGAATACAGGTAAGCGTAGAACTACCCCAGGGAAGCAGTCTTGATATGACAGCATTACTGCTCGTGGAAATCGAAAAACGGCTTGCTGCTTACAGCGAAGTAAAGAGTATCCTTACGACTCTTGGAAACTCCGGCTCATTGAACAGGGACGTAAGCGTCGCATTAATGGAAATATCCCTTGTTCCAAAAAAACAGCGGAGCATAAGTAATGATGGTATGGCTGCAGCCATGACAAGAACCCTTTCAAATATTCCTGGCGCTGTTATTAAAGTATCTGCTCCATCGGAAATAGTTATTGCCGAAGGCGCTCCCATTGACCTTTATCTAAAAGGAACAGATAGCGCGATTCTCTCTGACCTTGGAAACAAGCTCAGAAACAGAATTGCAACAGTACCCGGCATTACCAATGCAGCAATAAACACCAAAGCCGGAAAACAGGAACTTGTTTTTGAACCGAATCGCAAACAGATTTTACAGGATGGCCTTACAGTACAAACAGTAGCTATGAGTCTCCGTTTTGCGATCGATGGAGTTGTCAGCACCACTTACAGGGATGGCGGCGCAGAATACGACATACGGGTAAAAATGAGCAGCGAGAGTTTACAGGATATTCAGGATGTACGAAATATTCCCATTGTTACTAATTCAGGAATCTTCCCGTTGTCCAGATATGCAGATGTCTATTTTGAAAATGGCTATAACATGATCATGAGAGTAAACAAACTGCAGGCAATTGAATTCACCGCAGATATTCTGCCGGGTTATACACAGAGCGGCGTACTTTCCGAAGTAATGAAGGCAGCAGAAGAAATCGATTTGCCGACCGGTTACACAATAAGTCAGGCAGGACTTTCAGACTCAATGAGTGAATCCATGATAAGCATGGGGATCGTGTTTATCACCGCTATACTGTTAATGTACATACTTCTTGCTGTACTTCTTGAAAACGCAGTTCAGCCATTGTATATCCTTACCTCTGTTCCACTTTCCATTATTGGAGTTACAGCAGCATGCCTCCTTACCAATACAGTGCTTAATACTATTGCCATGATAGGAATTGTCATGCTGATAGGTATTGTAACAAATAATTCAATACTGTTGCTGGATCATTACAAACGGCTCAGACAGAGCGGCATGAATGTTCAGGATGCATTGATCAATGCCTGCCCCGCGAAGTTAAAAGCAATTGTTATGAGCAATATCGCAGTTATTATGGGAATTATTCCCATGGCATTGGGCGTAGGCAATTCTCTTGCGGAAATGAGGCAGCCCATGGGAGTTGTAATATTCGGAGGAATCATCTCATCAATGGTCATGACCCTCTGGCTTATTCCCTGTCTTGAATTTGTTCTGAACAGAAAAAAATAAGGAGAATCCAAATGAAAAAAATATTGTTGTGCGTAATCTTTTTTAGCATTATGTTTTTACCGGCAGTTATTGTCTCTGCCGAAGAGTATGATTTAACAACTTACCTCGCTATGGTGGAGAAAAACAATCCGGATCTGTTAGTGATGTTTAAAGATATAGAATTGACAAAAACCGACATTGCTCTGTCAAGGTCTATGTTTCTGCCGCATGCTGGTTTGCAGGGTGGATATAACAGGAATCTTACCGAACGGCTTCAATCCATGCCAGTTGCCTCACAGCCCGGTGGAGGCCAGCTTGTTTATCAGGATGTCCGCACCAATTATGACAATGAATTGAATCTTGGAATTGGGATAAGTCAAATTTTATACAGCGCCGGCGCAATATCAAATTACAATAAAGCAAAACTTGGGCAAGCCATACGCGAGCAGTCATACGAGGCAGCGCGGCAGGTTATCTTTTGCGCGGCAAAAAAACTTTATGCCAGGGCGCAGCTTGTCCTTCTTGTTGTTGAAATACGGGAGTCCTCTG
This sequence comes from Spirochaetaceae bacterium, assembly GCA_009778835.1. Taxonomy (GTDB): domain Bacteria; phylum Spirochaetota; class Spirochaetia; order CADAEX01; family CADAEX01; genus WQTU01. The sequence goes on along the minus strand of WRFK01000023.1, from coordinate 10,241 downwards.
AGCACTTTAGCCTGGAACAGTATCAGCGTGTTCAAAGAAGACATTCTGTTGGCGCAGCTACAGAGATGGATCTGCTGCTGGCAGAAGTTGACTGGAGAACAAAAACCGATGCTGTCATGGAAGCGAAAAAAAACAGCGAGCTGGTTTTGCTTGCCTTTCGCGATCTTGCGGGAATCCCTCATACAGAATATATAACACTAACTCAGGAACATAATGATTTACCGGAAATACCGGAAACTCCAACCCTGGGCGCTGTTCTTTCAAACCGGGCTGATTACAACGCTCTTTTGTTGTCACGCGATTTAAATGATGTTGAGCGTAAGGCAGCTCAAAAAGCATTCTTGCCAGAAGTTTCCGCTTCGCTTAATTATGCACTGGGCGGCATGGGAAACAAATCTTCTCTTACAGGAGATTACGACTTTAATTCCGCAGCTCTTGGCATCATTGTAAAAATACCCATCTCTACCGGCGGCGCCCGTTTGGCTCGCATGAAAGCCGCAAAATTGCAGCAGGAAAGAACAGCTATTGCTTTATCGCAAAGAGAAACAGCAATTGAGAGCGAGATTCTTGAGTTGCTTCTCAGGCTTGAAGATTCCAACCAGCGCATTGAATCGTCGTATCGAACAGTAGAAACCGCACGCAGGGCAGTAACACTGGCCCAGACAGCCTATTCAAACGGACAGGCAACATATCTTAATGTTATGGATGCACAGGACAAGCTGGACATGGTATGGCTTAATTTCGCAAACATTGGTTTTGAATACCTCTCTGCGCATTATGATTGGCAACTTGCAACAGGGATAAAATAATGAAAAAGTCATTGTCTCTAATTTTAGGATTGCTATTTGTGTTTGTAAAAACCCAATTTGCCTTCTTACAATATGGGATAATGATGATTTTATTACTACTACCAGCAGCTCCCTTGCTTTGGGAGTTGCAGATTCTTTTGCCAGAGAGCGCGGATATTATAAAAGCGGTTTATACGATACCCGAAAGCATAACAATTATTTGCTGTATGGAAGAGTTAATTTATATATCCCCAAACCTGTCAAGCATCCATTTGCCCTTGCGAAAAACAAATCCCGCAAGAACAGCATTTCCTACAATTATTCCCATTCTCGCATTAAAAGGGATAGATAAAACTATTCTTAATGCAAAACCAATAAATCCCCTGTGTGTTACTGCAAGAATTTTTTTCCCCTCATGTTCTTTGCCCACATAATCAAGAAAAGAAGAAACCTGTTCTATATATTCAGCCTTTGTATCGCCCCCGGGAATTCTATAGTCATTATCATCTGAAACAGTTTTTGCAAATTCCTCCGGAAAATGATCCTTTACAGAATCCCAGCTATAACCTTCAAATATTCCCATATTTCTTTCGCGCAATCTTTCATCTTTATATATATCAAGTTCAAGAGATTCTCCTATCAATTTGGCTGTGTCAAAAGCTCGCCCAAGATCGCTTGAATAAATTTTATTTATCTCCATGGAAAGGTTTTTAAGTGTCTTGCCAAGTTTGCGCGCATGATCAATTCCCTTTTCCGTAAGAGGGCTGTCTTTAACCCCCTGCATTTTATCTTCTACGTTCCATACTGTTTCGCCATGCCTTACAAGGTATAATTTTGTCTCTTGTTCTGTTTTACCCATTTTTAGCCTCCGGTTTTTGATTCACACTCTGAAAAGAATTTATCGTTACTCCTGTAAGTATAAGAGCTCCACCCAGAAATGTTCTTGCCGGAGGGATCTCCCCGATAAAAAGCCATACCCAGACAGGCCCCAAAACAGTTTCTATCATCATCATAATCGCAACCTTGGAAGCAGGCAAAGATCTTGTCCCTATGGATAAAAAAAGCTGCGCAAATGGAACAACAATAAGCCCAAGAAGCGAAAGATAGATAAGCGATTTTGCAGGAGGCACAGTAAGTGGCAATGTAAAAAAGGATGATATAAAAGCAGTAGTAAAACCCCCTATTATTACTGCTCCCATCCTGCTTATATTTTTATTCTTTCGCATCCATGCAAGATTTGTTCCTGTTGTAACAGGGACAAGAAGTCCTATAAAATTGCCAAAAAGAGTTCCTCTCCCTATGTCGCCGTAAAATATTATGAAGACTCCCACTGCGCAAAGAATAATAAGGAACAGAGTCCCTTTTTTTATTTTTTCTTTTAGAAATATATAGCTTGCTATAGCTGCAAAAAAAGGAGCAAGGCTTATCATTACCAAAACATTTGCCGCTATAGTATGCTTTACGGCAGTTACAAAAAGAAAACCCGATATTCCCCACAGAACTCCGGAAAGGACAAGAGGGAACCCTTGCTGTTTTATCTTTGCAAAAACAGTTGTTTTTTCCGTAATAAAAAGAATCAGGCTTATTGGAATAATAACAAAAAGGCCTCTCCAGAAAGCAACTTGCCATGAAGATACAGATGCAAGCCTTATTAAAACAGTATCAAAGCTGAATATAAAAGCGCCTGAGAGCGAAAGGAGAACTCCTGCAATATTTGATTTTTCGGTTTTATTTTCCACTTTTCTTCCTTTAACTTTATACTATATTGTCCAATCTTCAATAAACAATCCTGATATTCGTTAAAATATTATATTTTTTTTCTCTTTATATCATTTTCAAATGATACTTTTTCAGGTCTGGATAACGCATCATCTTTTACTAATCCGAATAATATAAAATAACTTTCCTGATATTCTCCGTTAAAAGGGTTCTTAGTATTGTTTTTTGCCCACTTAGAGATTGATGTATTGTTCTTTTTAGTAATTTTCTCCATTTTAAGTGTACCCCGTTCTGCGCATTGCTATATTTACAGCACAATATACCTACACAATTGATATATTATAAGGATAGTATAATTGCAAGTATATTTTTAGTTTACCGGATGCATTTGACTGTGAAAATTGAACTTATAATTCTATAGGAGAGTACAATTGTACACCCCTATAGAATGTAGTATGCGGTGCGCTTCGCTGATGCGAAGCACACCACTTAGTTTTACGGTGTTGGGTTTTGTGTTCCGCCAACATTTTTTAATGTAGGAAGTTTTCCATTTGTTATGTTCCAAATTGTTGTGCTCCACGCTGAAGCGCCTCCGGTAGTCTTCCAATTGCCGGATGTTGTCCACCAACTTGTGGTATAATATTCTGTGGATGTAATATCCTTGCCATTTTCACTATCCGCATCGCTGGATGTAATGGTACTGCCATTAACCTCCATATCTGAACGCGCATAGTTGCTGGATAATGTAGCAGTAACATCGCTATATCCTATGCGTCCGACTCCTCCAGTTACACCAGGATTTAGCGCTACACAATTTTGTACTGTACTTGCAGAATTATTTCCCGCCACTCCGCCAACATTGCCATAACTACCATTAATATCACCGGTAGAATAACAGTTCTGTACTATGCCATCATCAAAATTGATTCCTACCACTCCGCCAACAGTACCTCCGGTAATATTTATGGTAGAATAACAGTTTTGTACTGTACTTGCAGAATTGATTCCTACCACTCCGCCAACAGTACCTCCGGTAATATTTATGGTAGAATAACAGTTTTCTACTATGCCACCACCACTTTCGCTACCTTCAGTGTAATAATAATTAGACCCAACTATTCCGCCGACAACACCACCATCCAAGATCCCTGTAATAGAATAACAGTTTCGTATTAAGCCATTCATCCTGTTTCGCCCAGCTATTCCGCCGACAGTATTACCTTCCAATGTTCCTCCGGCATAATAGCTGTTTTCTATTATACTTCCATTATTCTGATTACGCCCAGCTATTCCGCCAACAATATTTCCGCTAACATTGCCACTGGCATAGCAGTTTTCTATTATGCCGGGAGTATAATCGCTGGTTGCACCTGAGCCATTCCATGCTACCAAGCCACCGGCAGTACCACTACCAGAATTGACAGTGACAGTGCCATCAGTGAAAGAGCACTCTCGCATTACTGCTCCCCTATTTTGAACTCCTGTCACTCCTCCGGCACCATCAACAGCATTAACATTTCCTGTAACATGACATCTTTGTATCAATCCTCCGCTATTGCTTCCTGCTATTCCGCCGGCATCCCAATCACCGGTGCTGGTAATAGTGCCTGATATAAAATAGCAATCTTCTATTATGCTATCACCGAGCCTGTTGACTCCTGCTATTCCGCCAATTTCATTATTTCCTTTGACAGTACCAGATACTGAGCTGTTTTGCACTTTACCGGAATTTCTACCCACTACTCCGCCAATATTATCTTTGCCTGTAATATTTATATTATTGAGCACAATATTTTTTAATACTGCGCTTACATCGGTAAATCCAAACAAACCTTGGTCATCATAACCAGGACTATTTATTTTAAGGTTTGAAATAGTTTTATTGTTTCCATCATAGTTGCCTGTGAATGGGGTTCCGGATGTTCCAATAGGATCCCAGTTAGATATACTGTTAAGGTCAATATCCGCGATTTGCTTGTAGTAAGCAGAGAGTGTCCATCCATCTGTATTGCTTCCAACCTTTTGCAGAGTCTCAATATTATAAACCTTAAATGGGTCGCCCATCGTTCCATTGCCCGGAGTTATAACAGATGCAGTTGGAGCGCTGGTTATACTGCCATAATTGTCGGAATAACTTACACTTACTGTAATCGTTGAACCAATGTCGCCAGATTGTATGCCATAACTTGTACTGTCTGTGCCAATTTTAGTTCCACCGCTACGTTTCCATTCGTAAGCAGGTGTCCCTGCGCCATTACTGCCTGCAACTATAGCTGAAAGAGTTTTACCAACCATGGCATATCCATTAATAGTTACTGTTCCAATAAGTGTAGGGCCTTCAATATAAGAAGTTGGTGCGCTGGTTATACTGTTTCCATAACCACTGCGGCCTACAGTTACTGTAATGTATTTATGAAGATCAGCAGAAGTCAGCGCATATGTAACTCCGTTTGCTTCTGTAATGGTTGTATCTACAGCACCTGCGCTATTTCCCCGTTTCCATTGGTATGAAAAAGATTCACTGCTCTCACCAGGAACAAGGACAAGAGCGCTGGTAATGGCAGTAAGAGTCTGGTCAACCTGAGCAGTTCCATCAATGGTTACAGTACCCGTAAGGTCAGCAGTAACAGGACCTTTTGGCGCGCTTACTTTAGAACCAGAGTTACCGGTATATGTTATTGTTACAGTAAAATATTTTTTAAAATCACTGTCTTGAAGAACATAAGTGGCTCCATTTGCGCCCGGAATATTTGTATCTACAGCAACTGCACTATCGCCCCGTTGCCACTGGTAATTACGAGTTCCCGATGTCCCGCTTTCACCAGAAACATTAGCAGTAAGAGTTTCTCCCACCTTGGCTGTTCCGTCAATTGTTACAGTTGCGCTAAATTCCGGTGGCTCTATAGGAAGAGTCGGGGCGCTGGTTATACTGTTGTCATAACTACTGCGGCTTACAGTTACTGCAATGTATTGATCTTTATCAGCAGTAACCAGAGTATATGTAGCGTTTGTTCCAATATCTTCATTTATAGCTGCTGTACTTTCTCCCCGTTTCCATTGGTATGAGAAAGATTCACTGTTCTCACCGGGAACAAGGACAAGAGCGCTGATATTGGCAGTAAGGGTATAACCGACCCGAGGAGTTCCACTTATGGTTACAGTACCAGTAAGGTCAGCTTTAACAGGCCCTTTTGGAGCGCTTACTTTGGAGTTAGAGTTACCTGTATATGTTATTGTTACAGTAAAATATTTTTTAAAATCACTGTCTTGAAGAACATAAGTTTCTCCATTTGCGCCCGGAATGTTTGTATTTACAGCACCTGCACTACTTCCCCATTTCCACTGGTAATTACGAGTTCCCAATGCATCGCTTACAGCAGAAACATTGGCAGTAAGAGTTTCTCCCACCTTGGCTGTTCCGTCAATTGTTACAGTTGCGCTAAATTCCGGCAGATTTGCTATAAGACGAGGAGGGGCGCTGGTTATACTGCCTATATAACCACTGCGGCTTACAGTTACTGTAATGTATCTATCTATATCAGCAGTAACCAGCGTATATGTAGCACTTGTTCCAATAATTGTACCATCTTTATCTTGCGTGGCATTGGTCTCGTTCTCGTAGCGTTTCCATTGGTATGAAAAAGATTTACTGCTCTCATAAAGAATAAGACCATCTATATTGGCAGAAAGGGTTTGATCGACCTGAGCTGTTCCATCTATGGTTACAGTACCTGTAAGGTCAGCAGTAACAGGACCTTTTGCAGCGCTTACTTTTTCGCCTGAGTTAAGAGAATAACTTATTGTTACAGTAATATATTTTTCAAAATAACTGCCTTCAACAAGATAAGTTTCTCCATTTGCACCCGGAATGTTTGCATATACACCAACTGCACTATCGCACCATTTCCACTGGTAAATACGAGTTCCCGATGTCCCACTTTCAGCAGAAACATTGGCAGTAAGGGTTTCTCCCACCTTGGCTGTTCCGTCAATTGTTACAGTTGCGCTAAATTCCGGCAGATTTGCTATAGCTATAAAAAGAGGCGGGCTGGTTATACTGCTGTCTACAGAATAACCAGTGCGACCTACAGTTACTGTAATATATTGATCTATATCAGCAGTTGTTAGTACATAGGTATTTCCGGTTGCATCATCAATATTTGTGTTTACATTTTCTGAGGTACCGCCCCGTTTCCATTGGTATGAAAAAGATTCACTGTTCTCACCAGAAACAAGGACAAGAGCGTTGGTATTGGCAGTAAGGGTTTGACTAACTTGAGTTATTGTTACAGTACCTATAAGGTCAGCAGTAACAGGCCCTTTTGGCGCGCTTACTTTTTCGCCTGAGTTACCGGTATAACTTATTGTTACAGTAAAATATTTTCCAAAATCACTGGCTGCAAGAACATAAGTGTCTCCATTTGCACTCGGAATGTTTGTATCTACAGCACCTGCACTATCGCCCCGTTTCCACTGGTAAATACGATTTCCCGATGTCCCGCTTTCACCAGAAACATTGGCAGTAAGGATCTCTCCCACCTTGGCTATTCCGTCAATTGTTACATTTGCACTAAATGGGTCAAGACTTGGGTCTGTAACAACATTGGTTGGAAAACTGGTCAGAATTCCTGAATAGCCGGCATAGCGTACAGTTACAATAATTACCGCGCCTATATCGTCTTCTGACAACTCGTAGGTAGGGCCTCCTCCGGTGCCAATATCTGTAACAGTTTCACCTTCTATTCTTTTCCACTGGTAAATAGGGGTTCCCGGGGAAATAGGGCTTCCTGTTCCATCAATAACAAATATTTGAGCTTCAAGGGTTTCACCAACCTCTGCTTCCCCATTTATTTTTATAACTCCGTAAAGAACAGGATCTCCACCACCATTAGTGTTGCCAGAACCACCTCCTCCACCGGCATCTCCACAACTGGCAGCCATAAATAGAAGTATCGTTGTTATTACAGCAATTCCGAAAACCTTATAAAACTTCTGCATAAAAAACCCTCTTTTCCATGATGATCACGGGTGATATCTGCCTCCAAAGGCAATAAAAAATCAGGCTATTCCCAATGGGAAATAACCATAAATTTGTTATAAAATGAGATAAACTTTTAATAGTTTGTGGAAATAAAATTACACTGTTCTGAAAAATGTTAGTAAAATGTTGACTTTCGACTTGACAAAACTTAAACCAGCATAAAATTAGCTGTGCTGTGCTGTGCTGTGCTGTGCTGTGCTGTGCTGTGCTGTGCTGTGCTGTGCTGTGCTGTGCTGTGCCCTTGCGCTTTATCGCGACATCCCTGTCGCCGCGCAAGACGCGGCATCCATGCTGCAGTGTGCTGTGTTTTATCGCGACAACTCGCGCTTGATCGCCACCCTGTGTAAGATCGTGGCATCCATGCCGCAGTGTTCTGTTCTGTGCTGTTCATTCTTACAATTATATCACCAAGAAAATGGATGTCAATTATGTTTATAAGTGCCTTAATCCCCCTTCTTGACAATTTCATCTTCATCGTGCACATTAACAATATATATAAAATTGCATGAAGGGCGAGCACATGGGGTTAACAAACCTTAATAATTATCTTTCTGTCTCAAAGTCAAATTTCTCTGCCAAGAGCATAATACATGTTGTTATTGGAAACGAAGCTGCAGACATTGACTCAATAGCTTCATCAATTGTTTATGCTTTTTTTAAAGAAGCCTGTAATACAAAAAAAGAAGAAATATTTATACCTGTTATAAATATTTTGGAACAAGATTTGCGGCTCAGAAAAGAGGCTATTTATCTTTTTTCTCTAACAGGAATCAAACCCGAAAATCTTATTTTTTTTGATCAGATAAACCTTAAAGAGCTGGCAGAAAAAAGAAAATTAAAATTAATTCTTGTAGACCACAATAAAATCAGCCATAAGCAGGAAGCCTTTTCCAATTACATTGAAGAAGTAATAGACCATCATACCGATGAAAAAACTTATAATAACGTTATTAAAACAATTGAAAAAACAGGTTCAACAGCAACGCTTGTAGGGGAAAAAATAATAAACGAAAAGCAATCTTTACTTGATAAAGAGAGCGCGACTATTCTTTCAGGCGCCATATTGCTCGACACTTCAAACCTTTCATTCAGATCAGGAAAAACAACAGAAAAAGATGTAAAAATTTCCAACTATCTTATAACTGAATATAAAATCAACAGAGCCGAACTTTTTAAAAATCTTTCCATAGAAAAGCATAATATATCTGATTTATCGAGCCGCGATATTTTGCGCAAAGATTATAAAGAGTGGATTATGGGAAGAAAAAAAACAGGGTTCTCTTCTGTTGGTATCTCGCTTAAAGATTGGTTAAAAAAAGATAGCAGCCTGCCCGAAGAAATAAATAAATATTATATTGAAAACTCACTTGATATACTTGTTATAATGATTGCCTATGCAGATACGCAATTTAAACGGGAGCTTATTCTTTTTGGAAATGATTCTTCTTTTCTTGACAAGATATATTTTTATTTGCAAAAGAGCGGCGGCAGACTGTTTCCGATTCCGTCAAACATGTCGGGGGGCGCCATGCAATTTTCCAGCGGGATGCCGGGACGATCCTGCGGGGCGACTGCTTCCAACACTCCTGCCTCAACCAAGCGAAGGATCAGGGCTTATTATTTAGGAGAAACTCTCTGGTCAAGAAAAAGACTCCAGCCTATTTTAAAAACTTTTTTTACAGATCATAATAACTAGAGCCTTTCCATATATATCCACAATATAGCGATTTGGACAGAACACCTTAAAATATCAATAAATATCAGTATCATAAATTATTTATAAATGCTATAATTTATAAAACAAACTATTTTATGGTTTTTAAAATCAAGCGACAAAAATTGGAGCATACCATTAAGAGGGGCTTCTTGATCAGAAAAAGTTTTATCATACTGATTATTTTATTATATTTTCCCGCAGCGCTTTTTGCCTTTGGCAGTAAGGAAAAAAATAATTCCGCAGAAATAAAAGAATTATCAAAATACGAAAAACAATGGAAAAAGAGCAAGATAAAAAATTATACACAAGAGATAGTCTATTCAAGAGCAGCTTTTCCGCCGGAACAACTTACAATGACAGTAAAAAATAATATTGTCCAAAACTGGACAACCAGCTTCGAAAAAAAAACATCTTCGAATGATTCCATTGAATCATTTACCATAGAAAATATGTTTAAAAAAGCAAGGGAAAGCCTTAATGCCAAAGACAATTTCCCGTTTGAATTTAAAATTTCATATAATCAGGAATTGGGGTATATAACAAGTTTTTCATGCATACCATCAAGCAAAGGAGACATTATAGCTCCTTTTAACAGAAGTTACCGTATTGACGTTATTTCTCTTAAAACTATAAAGGCGGATTTATAGATGGCAATGGTTTTTAAAAAAATAGCTTTTACTCTTTTTCTGGCGCTATTTATCGCGTTTGTTGCAAACGCAATGCCTCCGCATCCCAAAAACACAAACCATACAGGAAGAGAAATAAACGGAATTCCGGATAGCGCGCAAGAGCCTCTTTACAACTCCATGATGAGATCTCCGGCAAGAGCTCCGGAATTTTCCGGAGAAGTAAAAATGAACCTCCTTGTTATACTTGCTGATTTCGGCGCAAGTCTTGCCGAGCAGCCAATATCAGGAACTCCATTAAATCCCAAAAACAAATCGGGCTACATTATCCCTGCGCTTCTATTGATATT
>WRFK01000022.1 GCA_009778835.1 Spirochaetaceae bacterium | reverse complement strand
TGTCTCTTATTTTTTGCAAAATCCCGATCTCCAGCTTTTTCTCCCCACAGTAGGAGAGGAGCTTGCGTTTGGATTAAAAGGGAGCAAAAAAGATAAATCAGAAATAAAAAAAATGGTTGATGAAGCAATAGATATTTTTTATCTTGATAACGCTGATATGCCTCCTGCGCTAATGAGCTATGGAGCAAGAAAAAGGCTACAGGCAGCTATCTATTATCTTCTTAATAAAAAAATAGTGATTATCGATGAAGCGGATTCTGGTATATCTTTTAAAGATTATGCTTTTATTATAAAAAATATTCGAAGTCTTGATCCCCTGCCGGCAATAATGATCATCTCTCATGATATAAAACTTTCTGTGGGATTCGCAGACCGGATTATTATTATGGAAGATGGAACATTCGTTGACTCAGATTGCGAAAAAAAGTTAGCCGGCCTTTTGGACATTTCGACAGCAGGGGATGGGTAACGATGATTTCAGAAACATATATTAAAAGAAATTCTTTTCTTCACAGATTTGATCCAAGAATAAAGCTCTTTTTTCTTTTGTTTTTATCAATATATTTTTTTCTTCCTCTTTCATGCATAAAATATTATGCAGTTATTGTTTTTGTTTTTTTAACAGGGATTTTTGCTGTTGGTTTTAAAGAAATAATAAAACCAATAAAAGCTGTTTTCCCGCTTCTTTTAATGATCGTTCTCTTTACCCCTCCATTCTACCCCGATGGAAAAGTTTTTATTATGATTTTTGACTACCCTTTTATTACAGAAAAAGGGTTGTATGAAGCATTTTATCTTATAGCTCGTTTTTTTGGATTAACTCTTCTTTTTTATTTATTTTTGAAAACAACAAGAATCGAAGATCTTACACTTTCCTTAAGGTTTTTCAGGCTTCCATATAAAGCAGCTCTTATTATTTCTCTTACTTTCAGATATCTCCCTTATGCTGCATCGGTTTATGAAAACACAACAGAGGCTCATAAAATGAGGCTTACCAAATATTCCGAATCTGTTTCAAAATGGAATTTTCCTGCAAGATTTAAGAAACTCCTTTCTGTGCTTGCATCGGTTTTAATCCAATCTGTAAAAAGTATACCAAATCTTGCAATGGTTCTTGAAACAAGAGGAATAGGGCGAATCAACAAACCCGGAAAAATCAGAAAAATGGATGGTATAAAAAAGTTGTGGAGACAACTTATATTGTCATTTTTTCTTATATCTATTATCGTATATTACATTTTTCTATGGGGATAAAGTGTCGAAAACAGAAAGATTTTCTGATACATTAGCATTTAAGATAGCTTCGGTAGTGATTTTATCTGCAATTGTTACAATTTTTACGATTGTTGTGAGAATTCCTGTTGCGCCTACGCGTGGTTATGTTAATCTTGGAGATGTAGCAATATTTTTTATTGCATTTATATTTGGTCCTGTTTCAGCTTTTCTTGCAGGAGGGCTTGGAACAGGTATTGCTGATCTTATTGGCGGATATGGTCAGTGGGCGCCTGTTTCATTTATTGTTCATGGGCATCAGGGGTTTTTTGTTGCAGTTGTCTACAGTATTTTTATAAAAGAAAATTGCAGGGTTAATATATTTTTTCAAGCCCTTTTGTGTTTTCTTGTAGGCGCAATTGTAATGGTATCGGGCTATTTTTTGGCAGGACTCCTTCTGGTAGGTCCCGGAGCTGCATTGATTGAGATACCTGGTAATATAATTCAGAATCTGGCTGGAATTGCCGGTGGGATGACGCTTGCAGTTTCGGTAAAAAAAGCTTATCCTCCTGTAATGTACTTTAGGTGGTAACTAAAAATATATGGAATTAAATTTTAACATACCTGAAGGAGATATGTCTGCCGCAGGTATTGCATCAAGTAGTTTAAAGAAAAAATTTTTACAGTTGGGTATTAGCCCTGCTATTATAAAAAAAGCAGTTATTTCTCTTTATGAAGCTGAAATTAATATGGTTATACATGGCGGCGGAGGCGATGTTCATATAGACATAACTCCGGAAATCGTTACAATGGTTATAGCAGACAAAGGGCCGGGTATACCTGATATTGACCTTGCCATGCAGGAGGGTTATTCCACAGCTACAGACATGATACGGGAAATGGGATTTGGCGCAGGTATGGGGCTTCCCAATATTAAAAAAAATTCTGATTTTATGGAAATAAATAGTAAGCCGGGAGAGGGGACTACTGTTACTATTAAAGTAAAGCTGGCATAAAATCTCTTTTGATTTCCCCTTTCTTTTATAAAAAGCGGAATTATTTTTATTTATGGAAAAAAAAGATTATTACCATTCAGTTACCTTAGATGAATCACTCTGTCGTGGATGCACAAACTGCATATCAAACTGTCCCACAGAAGCAATCAGGGTCAGGGATGGAAAAGCTTATATAATAACAGATAGATGTATTGATTGCGGTGAATGTATACGCAGTTGCCCTTCTCTTGCAAAAAAAGCAGTATCTGATCCTCTTGATATAATAAATAAATATGATTTTAAAGTGGCTATTCCAGCTCCAAGTTTATATGGGCAGTTTAAGGAAGTGGAAAGGCCGGAATACATACTTTCTGCTTTGCTTGAAATAGGATTTGATGATGTATATGAAGTTGCAAGGGCAGCGGAAATAGTAACAATTGCAACCAAAAAAATGATTGAAACAAACAACTATCCCAAACCCCTTATATCGTCATCTTGCCCTGCTGTTGTAAGGCTTATACAGGCAAGGTTTCCTGCTCTTATTGACCACGTTATACAAATACAATCTCCAATGGAAGTTGCTGCAAGAGTTGTAAAAAAAATTATACATAAAGACAAGAAAAACATAGGAGTTTTTTTTATTTCTCCATGCCCTGCAAAAGTTACTGCAGTAAGATCTCCTATAGGAGATGAAAGCTCTTTTGTTGACGGAATAATAGGGGCAAGTACTATTTATCTGGAATTAAGAACAGCTATTAAAAAAATCAAGAATCCCACAAGATATTCAAATGTTTCAGCTGCGGGAATAGGGTGGGCGCACAGCGATGGAGAAAGTAATGCAATAGGCGCTCCCAAAAGTATTTCTGTGGATGGAATTCAGCAGGTAATAAAAGTTCTTGAACAAATAGAAAACGAAGATATAGATGATATTGATTTTGTAGAAGCTATGGCCTGTCCAGGTGGTTGCGTTGGCGGAACTCTTAATGTTGAAAATACGTTTATAGCCAGGTCTGCACTAAAAAGGGTTTTAAAAGAGAATCATAACGCTGTTTTGGGAGATGAAATACTCAAGAAGCCGGGCTTTGACCTCTCGTGGACACAGGAAATATATTCAAAGCCAATTATGAAACTGGACGAAGATATTGAAATAGCTATGCAGAAAATGGAAAAACTTGATATTATCCATAAAGAACTTCCTGGCCTTGATTGTGGATCATGCGGTGCTCCGACTTGCAGGGCTCTTGCGGAAGATATAGTAAGAGGTTATGCTGAAAAAAGCGATTGTATTTTTATTCTTAAAGATGAGATCCGGGAAGTTGCAAAACGTATGGCAACCCTGGAAAAGAAAATGCCTTCTGTGTTTAAACTTCATGAAACAGAACAAAATGAAAGTAGTAAAACAATAAATGATTGATAATTTAAACATTCCTTTTAAAGTCTGGTTTTGATTTATGTTTATAAAGCTGGAACTCTTGGCAATTTTTGCATTATTGTTTTTCTCTGCTTTTTGTTCTCTTACAGAAACTGCTTTTACATCTCTATCTTCTATTCAAATAGAAGCTCTTGCGGAAAAACACAGCAAGAGAGTAAGGTTAATAAAAAAAATTCTTAAAAAACCCGAGAAATTTCTTACAACAGTTCTTGCAGGCAGCAATCTTGCGAATATTACAATTTCAGTACTGGCTACTAAAATCACATTGGAACTGTTTGGAGAAGCTGTTATTGGTGCAATGACAGGTATTATAACGCTTTTTGTATTGATTTTTGGGGATGTAGTTCCAAAGAATATTGCGCTTGCGCACAATCAAGCAATAGCAGTTATTGCAGCTCCATTAATAAATTTTATTATTATTATTTTTTCGCCATTTGTTTTTTTTATTACTCTTATAAGCAGATTAATTACAAAAAAATTTTCAAAGAAACAGAAAGATCCAATAACAACAGGCGCAATTTTAAGGCTTGTAAAATATGCCGATGCTCAGGGAGTTCTCGAAGATTACGAGACAGAAATGGTACATGCTGTATTTCGTCTTGGGCAACAGAATATAAGCAGCATAATGACATACAGGACAGATGTTTTTAGTCTTGAAAAAAGCGTTCTTATAAAAGATGTAATGGGGCTTATAAGTTCAAAAGGATATTCCCGCATTCCTGTATTTGACAGAAATCAGGAAAATATTGTAGGCATAGTGCTGGTAAAAGATCTTGTTAAAAGAGTATCTGGTTCTGCGGATGATGTTTCTCTTATGAAGTTGTCCGACATCATGATCCCTCCTTTTTTTATCTCTGTAAATAAAAAGATTCGGGAAGCTCTTTTTATAATGCAAAAAGAAAAGAGAAATCTTGCCATTGTGCTTGATGAATATAGCGGTCTTGCCGGTATTGTAACAATGGAAGATATTCTTGAAGAGATTGTCGGAGAACTTTATGATGAAAGAGATTCTATGCAAATGGAAAGCGGGAAAATAACTCCGGTAAGCGAAAATACTTATCTTGTGCAGGGAAATGCATTAATAAGCACTATAAACGACAGGCTTGGAACAAATCTTCCAATAGGGAGATTTTCCCAGACTATTGGCGGATATGTAATTGATGAACTGGGAAGAATACCAAAGAAAAAAGACGTAATATCTTTTGGAAATGTTATACTTACTGTTAATTCTGTTTCTATTACAAAAATCAACAACATTATGATAACTATTGCTAAGGAATAAATTTTATGGTGTTATTTTTTGCAGCTTTAGCGCCTGTTCTTTGCCTTATAGCGCTCATAGGTTTTCTAAAGATACCTCCGATTTATTCTGCGTTAGTTGCTTTTTTGACTGCTGTTGTTGTGGCGACTTTCTGCTTTAATCAAAAAATCTTTTTGATAGTAATGAGTATTGCGGAAGGGGTTAGTCTTGCTATCTGGCCAATGGTTATAATAATATTTGCCGCAATATTTTCCTATAATTTTATTACAGCAACAGGCAGAATGGAGACTGTAAAAAAACTAATAATTTCTGCCAGCAGCGAAAAGAGTGTTCTTGTTCTCTTGCTGGTTTGGGGGCTTGGAAATTTTCTTGAAGGGATCGCCGGGTATGGTACAGCAGTGGCAATACCTATAGGAATAATGATCGCTCTTGGGTTTAGCCCTTTTTTTTCTGCTTTTGTTTGCCTTTTGGGAAATACAGTATCAACCGGGTTTGGAGCAATAGGAATTCCTGCAATTACCCTTTCTATAATGGCAGATATAAACCCGAATATTTCAACAGCATTTATTGTTTTGCAGCTTATTCCCATAACAGTTTTAATTCCATTTTTGCTTATTGTTTTAACAGAAAAATCTTTTAAAAAAGCTTTGAAATATTTTCCGGAAGCCTTAGCTGCTTCCCTGGGCTTTGGAATAACTCATTTTCTGGTTGCAATATTTCTTGGACCGCAGTTACCGACAATTACAGGAGCTATTGCCGGAATGGTTTTTGTAGTTATTGTTTCTTCTGTAAGAAAAAAAAGAGCATTATCAGGAGCTAAAGATCAAGCCGGAATTAAAGAAAAACCAACAGATGCGGAAGATGCAAATATAAATACCAAATCAATATCTTCATCAGATATTACCCAAAATAATTCTACCCGCTTATCTGCAAAAAATATTTTAAATGCCCTTTCTGTCTATTTTCTTTTACTTATATTTATAGCGCTGGTAAGTCCCCTTTTTCCCCAGATAAAATGTTTTATGGATTCATTAAGTACTAAAATAAAATTCTATCCAGGAGAAGCTGGAAAAACAATTACTTTCTATTGGTTAACTACGCCGGGTATTCTTATTTTTCTTGCAGTTACAATAGTAGCTATAGCGGATATTTTTATAACAAAAAAACCGCCTGTTGTTTTTTTTGCTACCCTTATTAAGACATTTAAAAATCTTATACCATCCATGTTGACAATAATATTTCTTGTCTCCTCTGCAATGATAATGAGATATAGCGGCATGATAGAAATTCTTGCAAAAGGGACCTCTGCTATTGCCGGCTCTTTTTATCCTTTTTTCTCCCCTTTTGTAGGAGCGCTTGGAACATTTATAACAGGAAGCGATACCTCTTCCTGTATTCTTTTTGGAGAGTTTCAAAAACGGGTTGCGCTTGATCTTGGAATAAATGAGTACTGGCTTACAGCAGCGAACATGTCCGGTGCAACAGCAGGTAAGATGATATCTCCTCAAAGCATAGCAATAGCAGCAGCTGCTGCAGGAATCGCAGGGCAGGAATCTGCTCTGTTCCGCAAGACCGCATTTTTTTGCCTCTTTTATGTTATTTTTCTTGGGCTTGTAATATTTTTCTTTTCCGATGTTTCTCCTTTAATACTATCGCGCTTTTAGATAAGTTTTTAGCTAAGATAATTATTTGGCAATGAAATAGCTATAATTAGATTTTCTTGAATCCAATACACTTGTTTTTTACGGTATGTGGATGTATATTTTTTATAGATATGACAGAGAATAATCACGAAGAAATATCTAGTAGCCACTATGCCATTATCAATGCTTTGAATAAAGCAATTGAAATTTTTACTTCACATAGCGAGAAAGCATTCGAAGAGGTAATAAGCAATGGGCTGCAGCCGGTTGCGGAAGCAGCTTGTCTTGATCGCATTGCTGTTTACCGGCTTTTTGACAAGAAAAGCGGTCGTATGGGGCAGATCTATGTCTGGGCTTACGGTAAGACAGTTGAACTGGACGAAGAATTGGTAGAATTACCAAACATCCAGCCTGTTATCCGATGGCTGGATATTTTAACCAAGGGCGAATGTGTTCATGGCAATGCGAACGATATGCCTGATGATCAGGCTGCCTTTTGCGCATTATTTGGCGTTAAGTCTATACTCTTCGTGCCTATTTTTACGCATGGCGAATTCTGGGGCGTCATCACTTTGGAAGACCATACTAATTACCGGTATTTTAAAGAGGACTGCCTGGATGTGCTGCGTTCGGCAGCTCTTCTTTGTGCCAATGCTTTTATCAGGAATGAAAAGGATCGTGAGATAGTTGAGGCTAATGAATTAAACCGTGCCATACTTGATATCATTCCGGTTGGATTCACTGTTGTTGACCATAATTTACGTTTTATTGACTGCAATGATGCTATTTTAAATATACTCAAAACCACAAAGGATTATTATCTCGATCATTTTGATGAGTTTTCACCTGAATACCAAGGCGATGGAACAAAATCCGGCGAAAAGCTTGTTGAGGTTCATAGGCGATCGCTAAACGGTGAAAAATTTGTGTTCGAATGGGTACATTGCTCAAGCACAGGAGAGCTTATTCCTTTTGAAGTTACATTGATGTCTGCAAAGTACAAGGGGAATCCCATAGTGCTGGCTTATCAATACGATTTACACAATATTAAAAAAATGGAAAAAGCTGTAGCCGAGGCAGAAGAACTAATGCGTGCCGTAACTGAAGCAAGCCCTGTTCCGTATGTAATGTTTGACGAGAATTTGAGTGCGGTTGATTGTAATGATGTTACGCTGCAGATTTTTGGCTGTCCCGATAAACAATATTTTTTGCTTAACTATTGGAAACTTTTTTTGCCTGAATCTCAACCCGATGGTTTCAATTCTCTTGAGAAAGCAATGGATCTGAGAAACGAAGCGTTTGTTGGCGGTCAGACCAGGTTTGAATGGGTTCACCGGGCGATTAACGGAGAACTGATCCCCATGGAAAACACAATGACGCAGATAATACACCGGGGTAAAAAATTTATTATTTCATTCAAATACGACATGCGCAGTACCAAGAAAATGATGGAAAGCATAAGCGAGCATAGTGAACTGCTAAAAAATCAGTTGGAACAGCAAAAATTGATATCTGAAATCTCAAGAGGTTTTATTTCTTCCGGCAATTCGGAAGCGTATATAAAAGAAGCCATTGCAAAATTTGGGCGCTATCATAAGGTGTCGCGGGTATTTATTTTTAGTATTGATTATACGCGATGCTGTCTTGATACGGCATATCACTGGTCTGCCGATGGCGCAGTGCCTCGTCTGGCGGAATTCGATCTGTTTGCTTTTGTTAAATCCCGCTTTCCGGAAAGATTTCCCGATTGCATTACATTGCCATTGCTTTTTTGTGAGGATGTTGCCGCAAATCCAACAGAGCCTTACTATGCACTGTTATCTATTGATATTCACGCGTTTATTGTTGCGCCGCTTTATGTTGAAGGTTACCTGTGGGGAATTCTGGCGGAGGAGCAGAGCAGTGCGCCGCGTCACTGGACTGATAATGAAAAAACATTTACTGCCATGACAGCTGGGAGTATTGCGGGCGTTATCATGCGTGACATCTATAACAAAAAGCTTAAAGAGGCGCTTCATAAGGCAACTGTAGCAAGCAGGGCGAAGAGCGAGTTCCTCTCCAATATGAGTCATGAAATACGCACTCCGCTTAACGCTATAGTCGGCATGACGACAATAGGCAAGAGCGCTTTAGATATGGAACGCAAAGATTATGCTCTTGGCAGAATAGGGGAGGCGTCGGCTCATTTGCTTGGAGTAATTAACGATATTCTGGATATGTCCAAAATTGAAGCCAACAAGTTTGAGCTTACACCTGTAGAGTTTAGTTTTGAGAAAATGGTTCAGAGAGTTGTAAATGTTGTTTACTTCCGCATGGAGGAAAAGAAACAGAAATTTAAGGTCTACATTGATAGAAAAATTCCGGATATTATGATTGGGGATGAGCAGCGCTTGGCTCAGGTTCTTACCAATCTTGTGGGAAATGCGGTAAAGTTTACGCCGGAAAATGGCTCAATCCATATTGGAACATTTTTTTTGGGAGAAGAAGAGGGATTGTGTTCTATAAAAGTTGAGGTAGCCGATACAGGCATTGGCATTAGTCCGGAGCAGAAAGAACGCCTGTTCCAGCCTTTCCAGCAAGCCGAGAACAATACATCGCGCAAATTTGGGGGCACTGGTTTGGGGCTCTCGATTTCCAAGCGGATTGTAGATAAGATGGGCGGCACGATATGGGTTGAATCCGAGATTGGAAAAGGCTCTAATTTTATTTTTACGATTAAGTTAAAGTGCGGCAATAAAAAAGAGCACGCTCTCCATCCTGGTTTGGATAATGTTCGAATTCTTGCTGTGGGCAATGACCAGGACACTTTGAGTTTTTTTAGTGTTATCATACAGGAGCTCGGAGCTTTTTGCGACACAGCCGGCAGCGGAGAAGAGGCGATTGGTATTGTCGAACGCAATGGAATTTATGATATATATTTTATTGATTGGAAATTATCGGGAATTGACGGGATAAAATTGACTGGCATATTAAAGG
The DNA here is from genome assembly GCA_009778835.1 of Spirochaetaceae bacterium. Taxonomy (GTDB): domain Bacteria; phylum Spirochaetota; class Spirochaetia; order CADAEX01; family CADAEX01; genus WQTU01. The sequence goes on along the minus strand of WRFK01000022.1, from coordinate 3,207 downwards.
AAAAAGGACGTGATCCGAACAATTCTTTTGTGATTATGTTTTCGGATGTTGTTGCATGGAGTTTAATAGAGGATGATGCAAAAAAAGCAGGTGTTGACAAATTTCTGTCCAAACCCCTGTTTCCCTCCGCTGTCAAGGATGCTATCTTAAGTTGTCTTGCTGTGGATGATGAAAAAGAAAAGGATGTATCGCAGGATGCTGTGCCTGTTTTTGAGGGCAAATGTATACTACTGGCCGAAGATATGGAGATTAACCGCGAGATTATCCTTACCTTGCTTGAACCAACGCAGTTGGAGATAGATTGCGCAGAAAATGGCGCAATTGCTGTCCAGATGTTTCAAGAAGATCCCAAAAGGTACGATGTAATTTTTATGGATTTACAAATGCCTGAAATGGATGGCTTAACTGCAACGCAAAACATAAGGGCAATGGACATTCCAAAAGCCAAAAGCATACCGATAATAGCCATGACTGCCAATGTGTTTCAGGAAGATATTGATAAGTGTTTGGAAGTTGGTATGAATGACCATATTGGAAAACCACTTGATTACGAAAAAATTCTGGAAAAGTTACGCTACTACCTGCTTGGATAAAAGATCGAATTTTTTATACTGCCCTGTCATGAGGCAGTGTATTAAGCTCTGCGACTAGCCGTCATACCGACTTGTCCGCCATACCGACTTATCTGTCATACCGACGAAGGCGGTATCTACAAACAGATTTCCCCTTTTTTCATAATCAAAACAGATTTTCCATCTTCCATTATGGCAGTAATATCAGGTTCTCTTACAAGCCCATCAAGATGTATAAGAGCAGGAGCATCCCCATCATAATTGCTGCCTATTGCTATATGGCAAGTCCTGTAAGCCTTCTCATCTTCCAGCATATTCCCTGTGATTTTTGCGCTAGGATTAAGCCCTATTCCAAGCTCTCCGATATTGCCTGCATTTTTTTTGTATATCTCGCCTTTGCCATTTGGCAGCTTACCCTCTTTTTCAAAAAGAATGGAATTTTCTTTGCCTTTGGCTATTGTTTCTTTAAGAACCTCTGCTTCGCTTTTCCCTTCTATTGATGTTACATATCCGTCTGAAACTGTTACTTTGATCGGAGTATCTATCAATATATCCCCGTTTTTAACAGAGATACTTCCATTGAATACTATTATACCGCTGCTTTTTCCAACCAAAGGAGATATAAAAACTTCGCCTGCCGGAAGATTTCCGCCGGATCCTGGAAAAGAAAAATCGCCATCATCGCAAAAAGCTGTTCTCCCTTTTATTGGTATTGTAAAATTTGTTCCCTCGCTGGTTTTAATAATTATACTATCTGATTTATTAAGTATCTCTTTGATTGCAATACATTCAGTTCGTAATCTTTTATAATCTATTGCAACTGTTCGTTTAAACATATCTGCTGTTATGCCGGGCGACCAGAACGACCTGCTTTTTTTTATTCCATTTACAAGATAGCGAAAAGTGCTGTCATAATCTTCTCCGCTTACTTTATAAGGAGATGCAATGGCTGCTCTGTCTTTGCCAAGTTTATTGGCGCTTATTGAAACTATTATATCGGGGTTGCTTTTCATAGCCCCTATAACAGCATCATCTGTAAAATCAAACTGATTTTTTATTTCCTGAAATATAAGGTTAGGCTTTCCATTTGCCATGAGCGCTGCTTTATAAATAGACGAAGAGATTTCAGCACAATCTGTTTGAGGGTTTGTTATAATAAGTATTTTTTCCCCATCTTTTACTTTGAGAACTTCTTTTACAGTAATTTCTGCGCTTTTCATAATCTCAGGACATAATATATTTTGCATACTGTATTCTATGCCATTAACAGGATTTTTTAAAGCGCAATGATTGCCAATTTTATTTAATATTTGTATATTCTCATTATTGACCTACGAAGCGAGAGTTGCGCGAAAGCTTGCTTTCGCATGACCGAGCGAGGCAGGTCAACAAAGAGTTTTTACTCTTTATTAACCCATATAGGAGAGAATAAAATGTCTTCACATCAATTTCAAACAGAAGTTTCCCAGCTTCTTCATCTTATAATCCATTCACTCTACTCGCATAAAGAGATATTTCTAAGGGAACTTATATCAAATGCTTCCGATGCTCTTGATAAATTAAAATATCTCTCTTTAACAGATGATAATTATAAAAACCTGGTTTATGAACCAAGAATAGATGTCTCTTTTGACGATGGCGCTGCAAAAAAACTTGTTGTACGCGATACCGGCATTGGAATGGATGAGGAAGAGCTTGCTCTTAATCTTGGGACAATAGCAAGATCAGGAACAAAAAATTTTATGACCAGCCTTACAGGAGATGCGAAAAAAGATTCGAATCTTATTGGTCAGTTTGGGGTAGGTTTTTATTCTGCTTTTATGGTTGCAGATAAAATAGAAGTAATTTCAAAAAAAGCCGGAACCAACAAAGCCAGCAAATGGTCAAGCGATGGAAAAGGGAACTTTGAAATAAACGAAGCGGAAAAAGCAGATTTTGGAACAGAGGTAATTCTTTTTCTTAATGAAAACGGAAATGAATACGCAAATAGATGGCAGATCGAAAATATCATAAAAAAATATTCCGACCATATTGCTTTCCCGATCTATCTTGAATATTTGGAAACAAAGTATGAAGGAAAAGATGACAAAGAAGGGAAGAAAGAGAAAAAAATAGAGAAAATAAATTCCGCATCCGCATTATGGAAAAGATCAAAATCAGAACTTACAGATAATGATTATAATGAATTTTATAAAACGATTTCTCACGATAGCGATGATCCTCTGTTTTATATGCATACAAAAGCAGAGGGGACAATAAACTATACAACAATGTTTTTTATTCCCAAAACAGCTCCGTTTGATATGTATCAGGCAGATTACAGGCCAGGCGTAAAGCTTTATGTATCCCGTGTTTTTATTACAGATGATAACAAAGAGCTCATGCCAACATATCTGCGGTTTTTGCGCGGTATAATCGATTCTGAAGATCTTCCTCTTAATGTAAGCCGTGAGATCCTTCAGCAGAACAAAGTTATGGTAAACATAAAAAGCGCTTCTGTAAAAAAAGTGCTTTCGGAATTTAAAAAAATCTCTGAAAGCAATCCGGAAAAATATATTGAATTTATAAAACAGTATAACAGGCCCCTTAAAGAAGGGTTGTACTCGGACTTTGGCAACAGGGATATTATTCAGGA
>WRFK01000021.1 GCA_009778835.1 Spirochaetaceae bacterium | reverse complement strand
TCGCAAAGCCAGGTCAAACTGCCTTTCTTGAGTTCCCCTATATTAGGATTTTCGATAATTATTTTTATAGCTTTGTTAACCTCAGCAAGTAGATTAAGATGCAATTTTTTGTAAGCTTTTTCGAAACGATTTGTTTGGATTATTTCCACTATTTCTTCCTGAACTTGAAGGTTGAAACATCGCCTCGCTCCATTTCGTGTTTAGCTTCGATGGCATCTTTAATAAAATCATATGGAAGATCCGGGTTCTCCTCTACGATTTTGCCAATTTTTATCCAATGCTCTATTTGCTTTGGAACAGAACGTGAATTCAGTGGGGCGCAGTTAATTGCTGCCTTCATAATTTCTTCAGAAAGCCTTACTGCATTTTGTGCCATTGGTACCTCTCTTTGTTGCATTATGCTACAATATGCAACAAATTGCAACACAAATCAATGGTCTCTTGCAAAGTTATTGGATTTTTTAGCTAGATAATTTTTATAAAGAGGATGTTTTAGATAATAAAAAACGTTTTCCTGTATTTTAGGAAAAAGAACTCCCCCCATTAACAGGAAAACGCTATAATTATATACAAAAATAAAAGGGCTTATGCACCACGCTTAATGTGCTACATTGCAAATTATTTTTCTTTCCATACATCATATAATTTTAACATATTTCTATAGCACGTTTCCCCAGTAAACATATTATCAGAATCTTTATCTATTGTATCAAAAAGCATATCTTTATATTCTAACCTAAAATCTTCATCATTAAACTTACCTTTTAAAATAAAATAAGAAAATCCCAGTAAACGCATTTCTTTAACAAAATCATCTACTATTCGTTGTTTTTCATCTAAAGTCACAGCTTTAGTAAATTGATCTTTCATCCTTATGCTAAGGACTGAATACTTATGCATATTTGTTCCTCCATAAAGAATATTATTGTGATATGTTAACTTAATTGCTTACCCGCATAGATTATTTAAGTGTTTGTTTTTGTTCTGTTTTTACATCACTTCCTAACACAAGACTCATGAATAAGCAAATGTATGTTGTAACTTTATTTGCAATTTTTACTTTTGTTCCACAAGCTAATTTCCGTTACGCACTACACGAAAGCCAATATCACTTCCCTTGCGCGATGGATCACCTTTGTCCCGATAAGCTGAACGAATCTCCGTCCCATAGTCGGAGCCAAACGAGCTATTGCTCCACGACCCGCCACGCATCACACGAGCAGTGCCAGTGGATGTACCTATAGGGTCATTCTGTACTCCACTTGGGTAATCGCCATACCAATCCCAGCACCATTCAGCTACATTCCCATGCATATCATATAAACCCCATGCATTAGCAGTTTTTTGCCCTACTGCAAATATGCCACCCACAGCATACCAACCTGTGTTACTGCTTATATAATCTCCGTTGTTGTATGCAGCGGTTGTCCCGGCACGGCAAGCATATTCCCATTCAGCTTCTGTTGGCAAACGATAACCATTCGCATTTCTGTTCCAGGTTACATTTTCCCCATTTATTGTATAAGCTGGAGATAGTCCTTCCTGCTCGCTTCGCTTATTACAGTATTCGATTGCATCGTACCAACTTACTGTTGTTACCGGTAAATTATTTCCATTGAAATGGCTGGGATTTTTCCCCATAACTCTTTGATATTCATCTTGCATTACTTCGCATTTACTTATGAAAAAGGTATTTAGCGTTACTTGATATTGGACTTCATCAGAGCGCCTCCCACGCTCCCCTATAGGGCTCCCCATGGTAAAAGTTCCACCACTTATACGTATCATTTCATTTTTAATTTCACTAACTTTATCCTGTGACTGGCCGGGAGTGGTCACTACGGCGGGAGTAGTCACCACACCACGTACTACACGAAAACCAATATTATTAACTCCAAGATATCCAAAAAAACTACCGCCCAGAGACTCTTCTTGCTCTACCCGATATGCAGAACGTAAAGCTGTACCATAACTACTCCACGATCCACCGCGTACCACACGGGACTCTCCATAGACCTTATCATCAATCAGAACATTTTCTGGATAACCCACATATAAGTCCCAGCACCATTCCCAAACATTTCCATGCATATCGTACAAGCCCCAAGGATTTGGAGCAAAACTTCCTACTGGTGTTGTCTTTTCTCGATATTCTCCCTTCTTACGCTCTTCGAAAGGATCATTGTATGGTTTTCCTCCATAATAATTTGCCTGGCTTGTAGTTATGTTATTTCCTGTACTAAAAGGTGTGTTTGTCCCAGCACGGCAAGCATATTCCCACTCTGCTTCTGTGGGCAAGCGGTAACCATTAGCATTATATATCCACGTTACTGTTCCTTTTATATTCATACTCATATTTTTACCACTTATCGTATACGCCGGAGTCAATCCTTCCTTTTCGCTTCGCTTAATGCAATATTCTATAGCGTCATACCAATTTACTCCCTCCACTGGCAGATTACTACCCTTGAATTTACTTGGGTTTTTCCCCATGATTTCATAATATTCCTTCTGTGTCACCGCGTACTTCCCAATGGAAAAAGAACTTAATGTTACCTGTTTCTGTGGCCCTTCATTCTCTTTACGTTCTGGTTCATCTACAGGGCTGCCCATAGTAAAGGTTCCACCTTTGATCTGTACCATATTGCTGCTTTGCTGTGCAGCAAGGTTCCCTACGATAAAACTCAGTATAATAAAAAATAACATAATTTTTTTCATTTTAGGTTTTCTCCTTGTATGTTTTTAAAGAATGACCAATATACTTATTTGGCAATAATATTCCTGTAGAGAGGTATCTCTTTTTTAAATAGCTCTTCCTCTGTATTGCCACTAATTACAAAGCCATTTTGTTCAAGAATCTTGAGTGTATCTTCAATGATAACCGTAACACCGTTATTGTCTTGTTTTTTCCCAGTGATTTTCTCTACAATAACTGATAATTCCTGTGCTTTATGCAAAAGAGCTTCTGCATAACCAGGAGCATCTTGTAAAGTACCAAACCGAAAGCAAACAAATACACTTCTATTTGTATCCTTATCAAAAGATACAGATGCATTATTACGTAACTTATACAACATAAACTCCTCCAAAATTATTAAAAAAATGAATGTCTATATCCCTAATTATTTAGGGAATCTCCTTTTCTTTTTTGTCCAGCAGGCAGATTGCCTTATTTCATGTAATTTTCATAAAAATTATAAAATATTATCTATTTGATAAATTGTATTTACTATTCGTATATTTGTCAAATACTAATTGAAAATTAAGATTTACCCATAGATAAGCAAAAAAGAGAGTAATAAATGGCAAATAGCAGGGAAATTTTGGCAAAGAATATGCGGGAAACCCGCCAAAAACTCGGCATAACCCAATCACAACTCGCGGAACTGGCAGATATTTCCACCAATTTTGTTGCTATGATTGAGCTAAAACATAAGTTCCCATCTCCAGAGATACTTGATCGTATTGCAGCAGCTCTGGGTGTAGAAACAGCTGTGCTTTTTACCACACCAGTATCTACGGAAGATGCCATGAAAAAGCTTCATCAGGCAATTTTGGATGATCTGGATCGGGCAATTGAAAAAGCTGTAGATAAAGCCATAAGTAAGAGGCTCAAAAGCAAGTAAATCCACTTCTAAAATAAGTCCAAATAAATTACTACATTTATTCTGAATAAATATCAAATTGAGAAAATATCTTTTTTCATCGAGATGAGGAGAACCCCCTATCTGCGCCTAAGAAAATCAAGATAAACATGAGTCTCAATAAGCCGATAATTAAATGAGAGATATCAAACAGACAGGAAGGTTGTGACATAGTGGCAAACAAAGTAAAAACAGCCCAGAAAAGCGCATCTGGGAGCAAAATATTAAAAAACAGGATTGCAGTAGGATCAGGAAAAGGGGGAGTTGGTAAATCCACAACTTCGGTGAATCTTGCTGTCTATTAGGCGGGAACAAATAAAAAAACATTGCTTATCGATGTTGACCCGCTTTCAAACATAAAAACAATCCTTGATATTGAGAATACAAAAGGTGGAGACAAAAAACCCATAAAGATTTTTGAAAATCTTTTTCTCCTTACCCCATTTCAAAATACAGGAAAAATAAAATCCGATACTGTATATAATAATTTTAAGAAGAACACATATTTCAGTGAAAAAGATAAATTCGACATAATAATATTTGACCTTCCGGCAGGTTATGATGAAAAAGAGAATATAGCTTTTTTGGATTTCGCAGATATCCTTCTTATTGTTACAAACCCCGAGCCTATAGCTCATGTTGCAAGCGGAAGCTACATAAAAAAAGCTTTTGAAAAAAGGAAAAATCTTCCTATTTTTATTTGGCACAATAGATATGAAAAAAATAACAATTCCAATTTTAAAGAAGATGATGTTCTTTTTAATTATAATAAAAATGTTCCTGAAGAAGAAAAACTTGATGCCTCAATGGCAGACAAATTTTTAAATGTTGCCAAAATACCCAAAGATAAGTCGCTTGACCTTTTGGGAACCGATACAACTTTTGGCGCAGTAGCTCTCAGAAACATTCTGATATTACTTGAATTGCTTTATGAAGAAGCAACGCTTCCTATCAGTAAAAAATGCGCCCCGGGTGAAAAAATCGCAATTCTTATAAATAATTACATAAAATCAAATATTGAAATCAAAGATGCTGATAGCGCTGTTGTAAGCCTTTTCGAATACATTGGGATTTTCCTTTCAAAACTAAGCAAAAGAAATGATCATGGAATAAATGTTTACAATCTTCTTTCTGATAAAGAAAAAAGCAATATAAAAGAATGTTTTGAAAAAATAAAAACCGATAAACTATTGGGAAAGATCAGAAAAACCATTTCAGTTGTCGGGGATTCACTCCAATATCTTGAAAACTCATCGCGCCAGTTCTATGCAGATCTTTCTCCGGATAAATTTAATTCTGTTGTAAGAGAAGTTTCTGCTGTTCTTGGTGATATAGAAAAAAGCATTCCAAAAGGGGAGAGAAAATATATTGCAAGCGTGATCTTGTTTTACCTTTCGCTTTTTATTCTTATAAAAAAGAAAGAGTATCAAAATGCAATGATAAAATTTCTTTCAACAAAAAAAGATAAAAAAGGAAAGCTTGTAAGGGACAGAAATCTGCAAATAAAACAGATTATAGAGAAGAATAAAGAATACCGGAATAAGTATATTGAACTTATAAAATATTTGCATGCTCCACTATTGGAAGAAATAAAAAACATTTCAACTAAATTATCTCTTAATAAAATTCTTTTAACTTCCGGTAAAAATGAAAACAAAAAAATCAATAATAGCGCTTATGCGAAACTTCTTGGAAATTATCTTCATGATTCATTAAACAGCGGGCTAAGTATTATTGTTGGGTTCCCCTACAGAACCGCTTCTATAAGTTTTCAAAAATCAGCAGGACTTATACTTGAACTACTTAACAATTAAAATGATATTTATAAAGGGAGGATTACTCATGTATCCTCTCTTGTTTTTTTCAATACTTGCCATAGCTGTAATCGCAGAGAAAATAGCAGATTTATATAAAGTCGCTATCAATAGAAATTTTTTTAACAAAATAGTATATCTCTCCAGAGAGAAAAACAAAAAAGAACTTTTACTATTTCTTGATACTAAAATAGCAAAAAGCAAAATATCCAACATCTCTCTTGCATTAATAAAAAAAGCAACAGAGCAGGGAGCATCTTTTAAAAAAGAATGTGATATCGATATTTCTTTAATAACAACAAAAATTTCCGAAAGAATACATTTTCTCGATCTTATTGGAAAAATTTGTCCGATGATCGGACTTACAGGAACTGTTATAGGGCTTGCAAGAATTTTCCAAAGCGTATCAGCTTCCGGAAAAACAGGAGACCCTACAGTACTCGCAGGCGGTATTTGGGAAGTAATGATCACTACAATTGCAGGACTTTTAATAGCAATAACTTCAATAATTGCAGCCCACGTAATTCGGAACAGTTTTAAAAAATATATTGAAAGACTTAAATTTTGCTGTAATGTTTTATTTGAGAATAACTTAAAACCAGATGATCCAAAATGAAAGAAGTAAAAGAAAATCAAATATCTGAATCAGATATTTATTTTGAAAAATATTCAGAAGACTCTTTTCCGGACCTTACTCCCCTTATTGATGTGGTTTTTATGTTAATAATATTTTTTCTTCTTACATCAACATTAATAGGAGAAAAAAGTTTATCTATAAACCTTCCGTCATCTTCTGCAGGGGAAATATCCCAAACAGAAAATATAGTTATTGAAATCGATAAAGAGAATAATATTTTTTTTCAAAATGCAAAAACAGATTTTAAACAGATAGAATTTATTTTAAAAGATATAGCAATAAAAACAAACAAACTGCTTCCTGAAATAATTTTAAGAAGCGATGAAGAATGCAGCTTTGGTACAGTTGTACAATTGATGGATATTATTCAAAACAGTGGGTTTGATACAATTTCTTTTGCTGTTAGGGAAAATCAATCATAATTTTTTAGATTAAAGTTGACTGCGATCCTTAGAACATCTGTTGTTGGACTTCCCATATAAGTTGCAGGAGCAAATCTTGCTTTTTTTACACACCTTATTGCTGCTTTATCCAGAATATCATATTTACTTGAAACAACAATTTCAGTTTTAGAAACTCTGCCTAATGAATCTATATTTGCATCAATCAATACAGTTCCCTCTATACCTTTTTTTGCAGCATAGGCAGGATAAGCAGGGATAATTTCAGACAGCAAATGGGCTTTTTCGAAAAATCCGGCTCCATAGCTTCCCTGCTTTAAAGACTCTATAGTGCTTTCAGAATCTCCCTGATAATCTTTATTAAAGTTGCTGATTAATTCTTCACTAGTATAATCGCTGATAACGCTCTCCATGCTCTTCCTGTTTTTTTCAAGTTTGCTATGCTGTAAATTATTTTTAGTTGATGCATGGAGATTATTATTTTTACTAAATGAAACTTTTAAAAATCTTTCCTGACTGCTTTGTCCCTGCAAAGAATTTTCCCCTGCAGGCGCAGAGACAAAAACAGATAACAGAGTAATAAAAAACACATGAAACAATACAGAAAATAAATAATATTTTCCGCTAGTAAGAATATGATGCACCTAATAACACCTCTCGTCCGCTGCCTGGATAATAAAGATTATAATATACAAGTTGGGCATATTTTTTATCAGTAATATTCTTTACTTTCCCATAAACAGTAATAAAACTTTTGCTTACAGGTATTTTTACGCTTGCTCCTATATTGCATAAAAAATATCCATCAATTTTATCCAGAGCATTTGATTCATCTCCCCCTTCATAAAAAGAAGCAGAGTAGCTTATTTCGCTATATAATTTAAACATATTAAAAAGCGAAAATTCAGGGATAATCGCAAATCTGTGAACAGGAACAAGAGGAATCTGATTCCCTTTGTTGTCTCCATCCCGGAATTCTGCAATTGTAAAGTTATAAGTTCCTGTTAAAGAAAAATATTTCACAGGGAAAAAAGAAGCAAAAGACTCTACTCCATAGCGCATTGTTTTATCAATATTTTCATTCTGACGAGTTGCATTATTCCATGAGATTTCATCATCCATCAGAAGCAGAAACAAGTTTACCCCTAAAACAGCAAGCTTTCCGAATCTATATTCAGATCCCAGATCAAATGAGTGTCCGCATTCCGGATTTAAATCTTTAGTAAAACCATCACTACTATACCCATAATAACTTATTAATTCTTCCAGAAAAGGGAATCTGAAAACCCTGTCATATCGCGCATATACTTTACCGTTATCCGTAAACATAAAATTAAGCCCGGTCCCATAACTAAATACCGAATAATTTTTATCGTCATTTACAGTATCAAGATCACCGCTATACAAAGCATAATCATATCTTCCTGATAGAGAAAAGAAAAGTTTCTCTGTAACAGGCAATTCTCCTCTTGAGAAAAATGCATAATTTGTTTTAGTAATTTCACCGCTGTAATTTTTATTTTCACGGTTTGCATCATCGTATCTTTTTATATTCAGATCATCTCTTATAAAATCAGCACCTGTTGTTATTGTAACTCCTCTAAAAAGCAAAGGGAATTCTCCTGTAAAAGATAATCCTGCTGTCACTGAATCAATAATGGTATCTGTGAAAGTTCTCCAGGTATATTTGTACTCTCTATCGTAGAATGTCACATCTGTACTTGTATCTTTTGAATTATATCCTGCTGTTAGGGAGAGACTATGATTTTCCGTAAACTCCCATTTGCTTTGCCCTTGAACAAATAAAGAGCCTATCTCTGTTTTATCGTTACCGGTATCATACTCACTAGTTAGCTGTTTTGGGTCATCTTTAAATTCATTTTCCAAAAGTCCTCCGGGCAATTCATACATTTGTTTCCCAGATGAAAGAAAAAGAGAAGCAGACCCTTTTTCTGCAAATGATGTTGAAATATTTGCACTGAAATTTGTATTCTCTGTGCCTGTTCTATCTCTGTACCCATCAGTTTTGCTATCTATAGCAGATACAGAAATCGATAACACATCGCTCCCTGCAGATGCAATTATTTTTTTTTCAAGATAAGAATTGCTTCCGCCTTCTGCTGCAACATTTAGTGAAACACCCTCTTTTGGTTTTACAGGAATAATATTTATTACAGATGCAACAGCATAATCTCCGTATAAAGAACTTGCACCGCCTTTTACAACTTCTATTTTTTCTATCCCTCCGGATCCTGCGCCCGGGATTGCAAGCCAGTCAATTCCGGACATATCGGGATTGTTTAATTTTATTCCATCAAAAAGAATAAGGACTCTCCCCTGCCCCCCTTCTGTAAAACCTCTTGCCGAAGGTTGCGAAGAAACTGATGATCCGTTAAACGACCTCAAATCTATCCCTGCATACATGGAAAGCGCTTCGGTAATGGTTTTATGTTCAAGCTGCTCTGATGTTATGGTTGTAATAGAAGCAGGAATCTGATCAGTGACTTGAGGCGCGCGTGTTGCTGTAACAGAAACTGTAATATCTGCTTCTTTGGTTAGATCTGCGGCTGGCTGTGAATCGCTGCTTGCGCTGCCGGATTCTTCTGTGGGTTTTGCAACATCCTCACTCCAGCCTGCTGCAGCCACAAGCAGACACAATAAAACTGCAAGAAAAATTTTCATAATAAACTCCTTTTTCTTTCGAAAAAGAAGCCAGAGATAAGCCTTTACTGTAATTCTTTTGGACAGAAAAACTGATGGCCTATTCCAACTCAATCCTCGAAGTTTGAATAAAAAATAACTGGTTTAAGTATTCTGACTTATGGCTCTGGTATAATCGAATTATACCGCCGTACCTTTTCCTTCCCGAAACAGAACATACAATTTTGAAAAACTGCAGTTACTGATCAATTTCAGTGGCTGCCAAAACATGGTTATGTATTGGCATAAAAGGCTTGTGGCCAATTACAGCAGCGGGACTGCGGAGGAATTTCACCTCTCTTCCATAAAATCCAGCAGAGAAAGTTTATTATTTTTTTTACAAATGTTCAAGTCTTCACACGATAAAAACAAAGGGCATCACAAAGAGATTTTTATAACGAGCCACATGAACAAAAGTTCGCAGAATAACGCTGATTTGCAGATTCCAATGGATTACTCAAATTTATGGTAAAATAAATATGACATTTGTCATAAATTTTGAAGCGTTAATCATCTTTGCGCAGTATATAGGTGTTGCTTTTCGATTTCTGGAATTTTTTAAGATGTTAATTTGGCATCTCAAGCAGGGGAAATCAATGTTTGGAGGCAGAAAGTATGGGCGAAAACAAAGTAATACCTATCCAGGATTTGATTTACGAAATTCGCGGGCATAAAGTCATGTTGGACAGTGATTTAGCAAATCTTTATGCAGTAGAAGTAAAACGGCTAAATGAAGCTGTAAAAAGAAACATAAAACGATTCCCTGATGACTTTATGTTCAGATTAACAAAAGACGAATTTGCTAAGGTGGTCACAAATTGTGACCACCTTCAGAAGCAAAAATTTAGACCTACGTTACCCTTCGCCTTTACTGAGCAGGGTGTAACAATGTTAGCAGCAGTATTGAATAGCCAAAAAGCAATTGATGTCAACATTCAAATAATGAGGGCATTTATTCAATTACGTAATTATGTGTTTTCCAATGATACTTTATATGAACAAATAGGAGATCTGCGAAAGCTCCTTATGCTTTACATAGAAAAAAATGATAAACGGATAAATGACATCATTATTGCCCTGAACAATTTGATAGAAAAACCAAAGGAGTCAAAAATAATAGGCTTCCGCCCAAATAAGAAATAACGGAAGCACAAAAAGAAGATTTTATTAAGGTGGTCGCAAATTGCGACCACCTTAATAAACACACGAACAAAAGTTTGCAGATTAATGCTTATTTTTTGCAGGTTTTACTCTGAAACTGCCATTTTGCCATCCGCACCTACGGCAACAAACCTGTTATTGCCCCAGACAGCCTTAATAAAAATAATCGCTTAAAATCAGCGTCAATCTACCTTTTGGTTTCTTGAGCTGTTGTGATATTCTATACTTGACTCTAATGCTTGGTATGTATGTAATAATTAAAGTGAATAAAAAACAACAATATAGCGGATTTCTTTTTCTTGTTATACTCTCTTTTGTTCTCTTTGTATTGAATTTACTTTCAGGTTCTGCGGGGATCCCATTTTTAAGCGAAAGCATATTACACTCTACAGATAATGTTGGAAGCAAAATATGGAAAACAATAATTTTTGAAATAAGATTACCCAGAGCTCTTTCTGCTTTTCTTGGTGGAGGGGCTCTTGCTCTTTCAGGACTTTTGCTTCAAACATTTTTCAGAAACCCTCTTGCTGGTCCTGATATTCTGGGAATTGCATCTGGCGCAGGTTTTGGGGCAGCAGTTGTAATTTTAGTTATCCCTTTTTTAGGCATAGCTGGAATAATATCCACAGCAGCGGCTGCTGTAGCAGGAGCAGTTACAGTAACACTGTTCCTTGTTATGCTTGTTAAAAAATCGGGAAATATAACGCTTACTCTTATCGCAGGTTTACTTGCAGGCTATTTTATAAGCTCTGTTACAGGAATAATGATAAGGTTTTCTTCAAATCAGGCAATAAGATCTTTTATAAACTGGACTGCCGGAAGTTTTAAAAATATCTCTCCTGATACACTCTTTTTTCTTCTTTTTGTAGTTATTTCTTCTTTTATAGCTTCTTTTGTTATTTCAAAACATTGTGATCTTTATCTTTTGGGAGATGATTATGCCTCAAGCATGGGCTTAAATCTCAAACGTTTTAGGTATTCAGTTATAATAATAACTTCCATATTAACAGGAGCAGTAACTTCTCTTTGCGGACCTGTTGCTTTTATAGGAATTGCAGCTCCCCATTTTTGCAGATTTTTTCTTAAAACAGAGAAGCACAATATTTTAATACCTGGAACTTTCTTCTCCGGGGCAATACTTGCACTTGCTGCAGATATAATCTCAACACTTCCGGGACATGGGATAACTCTTCCATTGAATTCAGTAACTGCAATAATAGGAACGCCAATAGTAATAAAGGTACTTTTAAAAGGATATTATGACAGATAAACAGATAATTCTTGAAGCAAAAAATATTGTAACAGGATATAAAAATAATAAATCCATAAAAAAAGTCACAAATGATTTCTCTTTTTCAGTAAATAGAAATTCAATAACTACAATAATAGGACCCAATGGAAGCGGAAAAACAACTTTGCTTAAAACAATATCAGGAATTATAAAACCTCTTTCCGGAAATATTTTTTATTCATTAAATACATGCACAGGGACGCCCATGCACGACCCTTGCTCGTTAACCGGGGCATTGAATTCAGAAAAAATGGATGCTGTTGCATTTGCAAAAGCAAGGTCTGTAGTGCTATCTAAATCTCCGGAAACAGGGATGCTTACTGTTTTTGAGATCATATCTTTGGGAAGGTTCCCGTATATAGGCTGGAAAGGAAAATTTACAGAACAGGATTATATTGAAACTGAAAAAGCTCTTGCGGAAATAGGTATAGAATATCTTTCAAATAGAATTTTTAAAACATTAAGCGATGGGGAAAAACAGAAAGTCATGATCGCCAGAGCTCTTGCACAAAATACTTCTCTTATTTTTTTTGATGAACCATCTGCATTTCTTGATCTTCCGTCTAAAATTGAGTTATCAAAACTTATTGCAGATATTTCAAAAAATAAAACAATTATGATTACAACTCATGATATTGATTTTGCGCTTAATTACTCCAATGAATTGTGGATCATTGACAGAGATGGAAATATTCATGCGGGAACACCGGAAAAGCTTTGTAAAGTTATAGAAAATATTTTTAAAATCACACTTTCTTGAAGAAGATATCACACAAATATGTTTTTTATTACAAATGGATTGTAGCCGAAGGTTGAGATGTCAAGCGTCTCCGCAGCGTCTCTGCGAGGACTTAGCGAGATCAGCTCGACCTTCGGCTACTCTACATTATCATAGTGTATAATATCACTTATTCGAGATGCCTGAAGTAATATCTATCATTATCAGCAGCAACGCGGTCCTGATGGATAATATTTATAAGGTCAGATAATATTCTGTCCGGATATGCAGTCCCTTCATCCCAATATGGATTTCCATTTCCCTTATCCATAAGATCATTATTATAAATTTTTTTGTTCTGAAAAGCCTTAAAAAGGGA
>WRFK01000020.1 GCA_009778835.1 Spirochaetaceae bacterium | reverse complement strand
TCAGCCTCATCATTCAGCGGGGTACGATCATACACAGTAAGTTTTCCAAGCTTTTCAAAACCTTCCCATGAAAGATCTCCGGGGTTTTCGCTGTACCCATCAAGAATGACGATTTTCATAGTGTTCTCCTTATTCTTAGTTACTTTTCTGTACGATCGTATACTAAATTATATTTTCCATTTTTTGATAATCAGATTGCATTACACAATTATAAGCATACTTTGTTAATGTTACGATATCAAATACCGGATGTAAATACCGGAATATTAGCAGAAGATAATACCCCTATTACTTGCCATAAATATTTGATCCGCACTTAATAAGATTTATATGTATTATTTTGCAGTTATCATAGATGGTCAAAAAAATATAATTTCAAATTATTTGATATATAAAGAAAAAAAGTATATTTAACAACTTTGGGAAAAGAGATATTCGGCACTGCCGCACTATTTTTGATATTGAAAAACAGATAGATACATTGATATCCAATTATCAAAATTCAGAAGAAAAGAGTCATGATTTTAAGCTCAAAACGCTAAATTAAAAAATTAACCAACTATAATTCTTCAACATTAGTATCAGAATTATTTTCCAGAACATTTTTTTTATAGAAGTCCAATGCTGTAAGCCTGAGTGATACACTATCTTCGCTTGACTTGCCTGACTGAAATAATTTCAAAACCTCAATAAAATTATCAATAAGACCTTTTCCTGCCTTCATACCCAAGCCAGAAGCCTCAGCGCTAATTTTTTCAAGCTTTTCCACAGCTACAGGGGCTACTTTTTTTATACCCGAAGTATTAATATCTGAAATAATTATATCTAGTTCCTGGCACAGTTGTTTTTCACTACCCATAATCTTTTCCTGCTTTCGTAAAATGCTATTATTATAACATCTATCTATCTTTACGCCATAAAAATTTATTAATAAATACGTTATTTTGACTCTGAGCTATTTTTTTATAAAAATCTTCCCCAAAAAATAATACTTTTGCCAAATATTGCGGACAGCAATATTGCAACCAGCATCTATAATATTAAAACAACAGTGCCGGCAGTAATTAAAGCTCCCCCGATAATTGTTTTTATACTTATTGTTTCGCCTAAAATTAAAAATGCCATAACCATACTTATAACAACACTGAATTTATCTATTGGCACAACCTTTGATGCTTGCCCAATCTGCAAAGCTTTGTAATAAAACAGCCAGGAAAATCCAGTAGCAAAGCCGGAAAGAACCAGAAACAACAAACTCTTTTGCGAAATATTTGTTATGTCATTATGTTTGCCTGTAACAAACACAATTCCCCATGCCAGAACCAGCACAACAACTGTTCTGATAGCTGTTGCCAGATTGGAGTTGACACTTTCAATGCCGATTTTTGCCAGAATTGAAGTAAGCGCTGCAAAAAAAGCAGACAATAAAGCGTATATAGCCCACATAATAATTTACCATATCCCCTTTTATCCTGTTTGCTCTTAATATATACTAACTTTTAAACACTGAAAACCAATTATTAATTAAGGTTGACAATAAATAACATGATGCATTTTCTTTTATCATTTCTGCCGCTATTTATCTTAATACTCTTCCTGGGGATATTAAAAATATCGCCAAGATATGCTGCTTTTTTTTCATTACTTTCCGCAATAATTATTGCTGTTTTATTTTTTAATCAGAATCTGTTTTTAATTTTTATGAGCCTGCTTGAAGGGGTTGTTTTTACATTATGGCCAATGCTTATTGTCCTTTTTGCAGCTCTTTTTTCATATAATTTTATTATAGAAACCAAAAGAATTGATATTATCAAAAAATTTATAACTTCTTTTAGTGAAGAAAAAAGTGTTCTGGTTTTAATCCTGGTATGGGGATTTGGAAATTTGCTGGAAGGAATTGCCGGATATGGCACTCCTGTTATAATTCCTGCAGGAATTATGATAGCTTTAGGGTTTAACCCTTTTTTCTCTGCTTTTATTTGCCTTTTGGCAAATACAGTTCCATCTGCTTACGGCGCAGTTGGAATCCCTGCAATAACGGTTTCTATTATCACAGATCTTGATCCGAATATAATGTCTGCATTTGTAGCATCACAACTTCTTCCTTTTGCTATAGTTATTCCCTTTATTCTTGTTTTGCTAACAGAAAAATCATTTAAAAAAGCTCTTAAATATTTACCTGAAACGCTGGCAGCTTCTTTGGGTTTTTCTATCAGTTATTTTTTAGTTGCTTTTTTTCTGGGACCGGAATTACCGATAATAGTCGGATCGCTTGTTGTTATAACGTTAGTGATTATTGTATCTTCATTAAGAAAGAAAATAGGTCGAACTCGTTTTGTGGACAACAAAGACATTGATTCAAAAAATATCTCCTCCGGTGAAATCATTAATTCTTTTTCAGTCTATTTTTTCGTTCTTATTCTTATAACTCTTGTAAGTCCTCTTTTTCCTGAAATAAAAAATACTCTTGATTCAATTAATTCAAGTATCAAATTTTATCCCGGAGAAGAGGGTAAAATTCTTACATTTTACTGGCTAACAAATCCAGGAGTATTGATACTCCTGGCAGTTATAATAACGACCTTTATAGATGCATTAAAAAAACAAAAGAACTATTCTGTTTTATGGATTTCCTTAACAAAAACATTTAAAGCCGTAAAATCTCCGTCAATTTTATTAATACTTGTTGTATCATTTGCAACGATTATGAGATATAGCGGTATGATCAAAATACTTGCAGAACAAACAGCAATTGCTACAGGTTCTTTATATCCGTTATTTTCTTCTGCCATTGGAGCGCTTGGCGCTTTTATTACAGGAAGTTCAATTTCATCATGCATTCTTTTTGGCGAGTTTCAAAAACATGTTGCGATAAATCTTGGAATAAATGAATATTGGTTGATAGCCGCAAATCTCGCAGGGGGAACAATAGGAAAAACTCTTTCGCCATATAAAATCGCCGTTGCTCTTGCGGCTGTAGGGCTTTACGGACAAGAATCAAAACTTTTACGTAAATCATTTTATTACTGTTTCGTTTTCCTGGCTATTCTTGGATTGATGACCTTTTTCTTTTCAGGTATTTCAGATGTAATAATATCAATCCTGGCACATTAATTGACGCAAACCTTTTAGCTTAAAAACATGCTCCGAAGAAAACTTGAACATCCATGCCGGCACCAGCATCGGCGCCCGAAAGCAGCGTTACCCGTCATCATGCGCCATCGCGCCACATCTGGCATATCGATATTAAGATTTACAGCTAATACAACAAACACATCTCATTTTATCAATCTTTATCAGCTAAAAATGTTACCGCATATAGACAGCAAAACTCATAACCTCGAAATATTTAAAATATTTTTCTTGACAAGATCCTTGCATGTGATAACTTATAGTCAACATAGAATTATTTTATGAAAATCTGTGCCATTATACCTGATTAAAGAAGAGCATGCGCTTGGGATTGTACAAAAGTATAAAGATGAAATTATAGGGTTTGATTTAACATAAGACAATATATGTCCCTGACAATTTGACCATTGGTTTTTAGAGAGAATTTGTAAAGGGTTGCCCTTTACGAATGATCAATGTAAACTATATAGTATTTTATGATTAGTAATGTTTGGATTGGAGGTGTGTATGAAAAAGCAGAAAAGAATGATTCTCTTTTTATTGGTGGTACTTCTTATAGCTACCCCAGTATTGGTTAGTGCAACAGGTAATAAAGAAGCGGCAAAATATCCCACAAGACCAGTAGAACTATTGATCCCAATGGGTGCGGGCGGGATTCATGACATAGGCGCAAGGGCTGTTGTCGCTGTAATTCAAAAATATCTGGGTCAGCCCATGATTGTTACCCTGCGGCCTGGAGCAAGTGGCGTTGTCGGCACAACAGAAGTAGCAAATGCTCCTAAAGATGGCTACAAGCTGCTTAGCGGAGGAACAGGTCCTAATACAGCAGTACCCCTTGTTCAGGATGTACCTTACAATGCAGATAGCTTTGTTTGCATTGCCCAGTTAAGTTATTTGCCGGTAATACTGGTTGTTCCTGGCAATAGCCCCTTTAACTCTGTTAAAGACCTGATTGACTATATCAAAGCCAATCCCGGTAAACTAAACTATGCAACAAGCGGTGCATACAGTAACCAGCATATTCCTCAGGGGCAGCTATGGCATGCCGCTGGCGTGCTTGGGAAAATAACTCCTATTCATTTTGATGGCGGCGGACCACAGTTGGCTGCAATTTTGGGAGGCCAGTGTGATGTTGGAACAGCTTTCCAGAGCCAGCTAATGGATCACGTAAAAGCAGGTAAATTAAAAGCTTTGGCTATTGCCGATACCAGAAGGTTGCCAGCTTCCGAAGCTGACGGTGTCTTTAAGGATGTTCCGACACTTCAGGAATTGGGTTATAATGTAGTATTCGGTCAGTGGAGAACAATAATGGCGCCCGCAGGGATTCCTAAAGATGTGGAACTTTTCCTTCGGGATGTTTTTAACAAACTCTGTAAAGATCCTGCCTATATTGATCTTCTTAAGAAAATTGGCGAGCCCACAGATCTCTATCTGGATGGCCCTGATTTTAAGAAGTTTTGGGATGAAGAAAGAACAAGACTTATTCCTTTTATGAAGACTTTGAAAGAAATAGAAGGTTGAGCCCTTATAGTTTAGAATACTTTTTGATTAGCTGCTTCCGGGGACACATGGAAGCAGCTATATAAATTTCAAGTGTACAAGTTTTAATTTATAAAGAAGGACTGTTGATGGAACGCCGTAATTTGATTATTGCTATTATTTTTACTTGTATAGGTATTATTTTACTTGTGATGATCCCTTTTAATACAACTACGAGGGCTCCTAAAGCAGGATATACAATTAATGTAAACCCCAGAACATTTCCTTATATATTGTCGATTATTATGACAAGTATGGGATTGTTTAATGTGATTATTTCAGCAAGAGCATATAAAAAATCTCTTTCGGTTTCTTCTTCGGAAAAAGAAAAATTAAGTAAATTTGATTTAAAGTCCATATTTCCCATGTTCCTTATTTTGCTTATGAGTATCATAATACTCCCACATTTAGGATATATTATAAGTACATTTATTGCATGTACATTAGTTGCTTTGTTTTTTAAGGCCCGATGGTGGTCGGCGCTTCTGCTCGGAGTGCTTCTTTCTCTGTCAGTATATTTTCTTTTTTCCAGGATAGGTGTTCCGCTTCCCCGTGGTATTCTCTATTTCCTATAACGAAGGAGAGATCAAATGTTTGAAAATATTTCAACAGCCATTACTATGATATGGTCATGGCAGACTATAACATCCATGATTCTTGGGATAATAGTAGGCATTATTGTTGGAGCATTGCCAGGTTTGACGACAACAATGGCCGTTGCTCTTTTTACTCCTATAACATTTTTTATGCCTCCTCTTGTTGGCATTACTTTCCTTCTGGGTTTATATAAAGGCGGTATGTTCGGCGGAAGCATAACGGCTGTTCTTCTTGCTACTCCCGGCACTGCGGCGGCGGCGGCTACTGTAGCGGATGGTTATGCACTAGCCAAGCAGGGCAAGGCGGGTAAGGCCATGAAAATGGCTCTTTATGGTTCTGTCACAGGCGAGATATTTGGCAACTTTCTTTTATTGTTTACAGCGGGAGCGATTGCCTCTGTTGCACTTAAATTTGGCCCTCCGGAGCTTACTGCCATACTGCTGTTTAGTTTTACAATCATAGCGAGCCTTTCCGGTAAATCCCTTTCCAGAGGTGTTTTTTCAGCAGCATTGGGATTCTTTTTCGCAATTATCGGTATCGATCCCCAGTACGCGACAAGACGTTTTACTATGGGTCTTAATTTTTTAGATGGCGGTATACCATTTGTTCCGGCTTTAATTGGTTTGTTTGCAATGGCTGAATTTTTAAATTTTGCCACAGAAAGGTTCTCATCAAAAACTATAGCTATGAAAATTGAAAAAGGCGAAGGCAATAAGGTTACCTTGAAGGAATTTAAATCCGTTATACCTTTCTTGGGTATTGGAAGCGCTGTCGGAATGTGGATAGGTATTCTACCTGCAATAGGACAGCCAATTTCATGCTGGCTTGCTTATGGAACAGCTAAAAACCGCTCGAAGCATCCTGAGCTTTTTGGTAAAGGCTCGCTGGAAGGTATTGCCGCAGCCGAGTCAGGAACCAATGCGGTCAATGGCCCTTCACTTATTCCCACACTTACATTAGGCATACCCGGAGACTCTGTCACTGCCATTTTGCTTGGCGCCTTTGTAGCTCAGGGCTTGCGGCCTGGTCCGCTTCTTTTTGAGACCCAGGGACCATTGGTATATGCCCTTATTTTGACTCTGATCTTTGGAAATATTCCTTTCCTAATCGCTGGTCAGTTATTGATACCTCTTTTTGCCCGTGCAGCAACTGTATCTAAAACATATTTAGTTCCGGCTGTTTTGGCTCTATCCATTGTTGGCGGATTTGCTGTAAATAATAGTATTACTGATTTAGGCTTAATGCTTTTCTTTGGTCTGATTGGATACTTTATGAAAAAAACAGATATACCAGCTTCGCCGATGGTCATTGCTTTGATCTTAGGCAAAATGACCGAAACTGCAATTTCCCAGACATTGACATTGGGGCGGGGAAGTTTTGGAATTATGCTGCGCAGCCCGATAGCTTTATGTTTTTTAATTGCCACAGCCCTTATTCTTCTGCGAATAGTTTATAAAGAAATTAAAAAGTTGAAAGCTGAATCTTGATGAATAATAGACTTTCCTATATTTAGAATAAGAGACTATCAATGAAATGGTTAATAACGGGCGGGACAGGGTTGATAGGCCGTAACATCATACGGCAAATGAATAGCTCCGATTCCGCAGTAATTTTTGATATCAAAGATAAGCTGTCTCAGCTGGATGAAAGCAGGTGTACCTGGGTTAAGGGAGACATCACCGATAAAGAACAACTTGAAAAAATAGTTGATGAACACAAGATACAGGGGATCGTGCATCTGGCTTCTCTCCTTCGGAGTGAATGTTTAAAACAACCTTTTCTGGCAGTCAAAATAAATATTGGCGGGCTGAACAATATTCTTGATATTGCTGTTTCCCGCAAGATTTTAAAAGTAATTTTTGTAAGTTCTTTGCAGGTCTATGGTGCGGAATCATACTATGGCGCCGGAAAATGGATTGATGAAGAAACTGAAAGAAAACCTCAAACCTTGTATGGCATAACAAAATGTCATTGTGAAGATCTGGCTGCATATTATAAGGAAAACCTTGGAGTCAATGTAGTTGGATTAAGATTTAACACCGTATATGGTCACGGAAGGTCTACTGGTCCGAATGTTTATCTGACAGATGCGATTTCACAGGCTGCAAAACACCAGAATATTACGTTGCCGTATAAGGATTTGTGCCAGAACCTAATATATGTCAAAGATGCGGCAGGTGCAATTGTTCATTGCATGAATACGGATAAGTATAAAAAAATAGTTTATAATGTCTGCAGTGAAAAAATTGTTTCCAATGTGGATGTTGCCAATGTCCTAAGAGAGTTGATGCCGGATATTAAGATTGATTTGACAGGCGGAGAATTCCCAATCCAGGCAGCTACACCATATACCAGTCCAAAAGCAGCTTCAGAGGATCTTGGTTTTACTCTCAAGTACCCATTGGGCATTGCGATTCGTGATTTTATAAAAGAAGCTGCCTCTTCCTGAGCAATACAAAAACTTCCTGATTTCCAGAACACCTGAACAAAGCATTTTTTCGGACTGCTGTTTCCTTGCTCTCCTCCTGCTAACGACTAAATAAGCGTTATCGAAGTTCTTTCCGATTTTCACAGCTAATCCGCCCTATTGGGCAGGAACCAATTTTTTTGACCAGATTTTTACTTTTGAGACAATGCATTGACATGAAAAGAAACACCATTTACAGTTAATTTTTGTATGGAGGAAATGATGGGTGAAAAAAAATATTTAATAACAAAAGAAGAAGCAGTATCGGGGGTTTTAGCTGGCGGCGCAGGGACTTTTCGTATCTTTATAGATGGTCCGATATGCGGTGCAAAAAATGTTGCTTTGTTGCAAAATACTATGATTGCCGGTAAGTCCGGCCCTATACATTCACATCCAACAGAACATTGTATGTATATTCTTTCGGGAAAGGGCACATTCAAAATTGATGGTCAGACTATGTCTCTGGTTCCGGGTACTGCTGTATTTGTTCCTCCAAATGTTGATCACCAAACAATTGTAAATCCGGAGGGAGACTTAGATTACATAATAATATATGCTCCTGCAGGACCGGAACAAAAGCTACGCGAAAAAGGGGCGTATGCTTTTGATAAATAATTAATGCTTTATTTTCTACAGGCTTTATAAGCCTGTAGACCACTATTTATAAAAGAGACAGAAGACTGGAGTACCGCTTATTTAATAGCAAAAGCCGCACCCATTAATGGTGATAGGCGTTTTATTTTGCAGCATCCTTTAAGGGTGGCTTGTATGGCATTGCAGGTGAAAACACATTGTACAGTGTTAAAGTTTCTTCAATATTCCTTATTGCATGCAATGTATTGGGGGGTACAATAACTACCATTCCCGGCTCAATAGGAAATTCTCCTTTGCCATCAATAAACATTGTTGCCTTCCCTTTTAATGGGTATATTAAGTCAGGCTGATTGATGTGTTTATGATCCGGAAGAGATATACCGGCTTGCAGTTCGATTATCATAACTGTCATTGGTGTTCCATCTTTTTCGCTTGTATACACCCATTTAATCCTGCTATCACCCGCATCCATGAAATGGCCTTCCCACGGGACATCATCAATTTTCTTCATTACTTTATAATCCATGTTGAATCTCCTAATGAAAGGTTATACCGCGATTATTATAATATTCTTATGCTTTGTCAAGGAATAATAGCCTTCTTCTCAAGGTTAGTTTTAAACACGCCGTTACTAACTAAAAAACAAAATTCCTCGAATTATTAAATCCGCATTAATCCGCGACCCCTTCACTAAGGCTGTAAAAAACCAATACTACATATATTTTTGGATTTTTCTTTACCGAAAGCCGAATTCTTGATAAACTGATGGTGTTAAATGTGTAATACCAAATGTAAAGACAAAAAATTTTCAAAAATCTCTTGTCTTTAGAAGTTTCTGTTACAAACAAAAGGAGTTATTATGCCTGTTCCATCAACAATGAAGGCCGCAGTTCTCAGTGAGCCGGGAAAAATGAGTATAGAAACAATACCTGTTCCAAATGTTGGCCCGTATGATGTTTTGATTGAGGTTAAAGCCTGCGGAATCTGTGGAAGCGATATTTTGGGTTTCCATGGACAGCATCCGCGTATAAATTATCCGCGAGTGCTGGGACATGAATTTTCGGGAGTCGTAGCTGCGATAGGCTCTGATGTAAAACATGTAGTTGGTAATGACCTCAAGCTGGGCGATAGAGTTGCTGGTGGAGTACATATACGATGCGGGAAATGCTGGGCATGCCGCCATGAAATTTCCAATCATTGTGAAGCTGGTAAAGATATCGGACTCAGTGTTAACGGTGGTATGGCTCAATATGTTCTGGAGCCAGTTGAAAATGTATTCAAACTGCCACCTAATGTGAATTTTATCCACGGAGCGCTTGCCGAGACTCTGGCTGTTGGGTATCATGCTGCGCGTCTTATAGCAAAGGTTGGAGCCGGAGATATTGTGGTTATTATCGGCGCCGGGCCTGTGGGCATGAATGTTCTTTTAGCTGCCAAAGCTTCCGGGGCGTATATAGTAATCTCTGATATGTATAAAGGGCGGCTTGATATAGCAAAAAAAGCCGGTGCGACAAGAACTGTTCTTGCCGGTGAGGAAGACCTCAAGACCATAGTGAAAGAAATTTCGCATGGCCGCGGCGCAGATAAAGTATTTGAGACAGTCGGTGGCGCTGGAGGGGGAACTTTGCGCCTTGCTGTTGAAGTTACCCGCCCATGCGGTACTCTTGTCATTATGGGAAACAATTCAAAGAACAGCATTGATCTTCCGATAACAACCTTCAAGGAAAGCGAGATAACAATGATCGGTTCCCGTGGAATACCTGCAGACTGCCTTGAAAGGGCGCTGCTTATTCTGGCACAGGGAGAGATTAATTTGGACCTTGCATATACCAACACAGTGCCTTTGAGAGATGTAAATCGCGGCTTTGAAATGTTTGAGAATCAAAAAGACAGTGTCTTAAAAGTAGTTCTGGACCAATTTGATCAATTCTGAGGATTGTTGATTTTTTTGTAAAGGGTAAAAGTTTTTCGACTCTTATTCGGGCGCGTCCCGACTCCTTTTGACAAAAGTGTCACTCGCTCTCTTTATGCGCAATATGCTTCCTGTTTTCGGATCAGCTTATTGTCGTTATATTCTTGTATGCAATTTGAAAATATGCCCGGAAGAGAACTTGAACCTCCATACCGCAGCCGACACCAGCATCGGTGCCCGAAAATCAGCGTTACCCGTTATCATGAGCCATCGCGCTACATCTGGCGTATCAGTATTAAAATTTAACTCATTTATCACGCTTTATATGAAAATCCATGCCATTGTACTTGATGAAGGTTTGGTTTGTATAAAAGTATAAAGATGAAATTATAGGGTTTGATTTAACATAAGACGATATATGTCCTTGACAATTTGACCAATGGTTTTTAGAGAGGATTTATAAAAAAGAGTTGCTCTTTACTAATGATCAATGTAAACTATATTGTTATAAAATTTATTTTTCTGGAAATTCTCAAAAAATCCTAGGAGGAAAAATATGAAGAGAAGTTTGTTTATTTTAGCAGTATTATGTCTTGCTCTGTTGGTGGCATCTCAAGCTTTTGCCACAGGAAAAAAGGAAGGCGCCGCACCAAAAGTTGAACGGTTTGCTTTCTCTACCAGCAATGTAGGAGGAACCTGGTATACAATGGCAGGCGGCATTACCACCTTGTTCAACGAAAAGTTGGGCGACCGCTATATGCTGGACTTTGTTGCTTCAGGCGGCTCAGTAGAAAATACCCGTCGCTTGGCCTTGGGAGAAGCAGATATGGCCCTTTCCTATGGATACCATCTTTATGAAGCTCAAAAAGGCACAGGAATCCTGGAAGGGAAACCCAGCAATAAAGGCACCATAATGTTTGAAATTTACGACAGCTCAATATATTTTGTAGCTACAAAAGCCAGCGGCATTACCAAGATGTCAGATGTTCAGGGAAAAAGAGTTGTACTTGGCCCTCCGGGCTCAGGTTCAAGCGATAACTCCAGAAGAGTTCTCCAGTCATTGGGAATCAAGGTAATTGAACAGGAATTGGCTTTTGCAGACGGCGCCCGCGCTATACAGGACGGACAGGCTGATGTGCTTGGCATGAGCGGTCACCCTTCCAGCGGCATCGTAGAATTAGCCAACACCAGAGATATAATTGTTATCCCCTTTTCAAACGAAGAAATGGACAGGATTGTCAGAGAAACCCCTTTCTTTACCAGAGGACAAATTCAAGCCAATGTTTATAAAGGCCAGACACAAGTTGTACAATGCCCCTACTTTGTTGTGTATCTTGCTGCTTCAAAAGACATGAGTGCTGATGCGGTATATCAGGCAATGAAAGTGTTCTTTAGTGACGAGGGCAAGGCAAAGTTGATTTCTGTGCATAGCCAGTTTAAACCAATGAGGGAAGGCAAAGAGGGAGCAGCTCAGATTGGCATCCCATTCCATCCCGGTGCTGTAAAATTCTGGAACGAAAAAAAATAAGCACAATACCCTGCTTGTGCTCCGCCTAGCGGTGGAGTACAAGCTTTTATTTTCCGGCAGTTCTATAAGGAGGCCTTATCATGCGGGATAGCCTGTCAGTTAAGCACATAAGTGGCGGTATCGCTGTATTATTCAGTCTTTTCTATTTTTATACATCTGGTTTTGGAATATTTTCTACCCAGAGTAATTTAGGCTTGTATATTCTTTTTACAAATGTTCTTTGTATTCTTGCATATCCGGCATCCAGAAAATATCCAAAAAACAAGCTGCTTTTTGCTTTTGATTTATTGTTAATAATACTCATTATAATCACCACTATTTATTGGCTTAAAGAATTCAGGATCTATGCCGCAAAACGGGCAGGTATGCCAACTGCCATGGATATGGTCATGGCCGGGATTCTCATACTGTTGTGTCTTGAAGTTACACGACGGACACTGGGCCTTGCACTATTTATCCTTGGTTTGGTGATGCTAGCCCAAATCTATTTTGGCCCCTATATGCCCGGCATCTTTGCCCATAAAGGTATATCCCTAAGACACTTGCTTACTTTCACCTATTTTACCGATGGTATTTTTGGAACTGTTACATCCACCTTTGCAACTTTTGTTATGCCCTTCCTTATCTTTGGGGCTTTTCTGCAACATACTGGCGGAGGAAACTTCTTTATCAATTTTGCAAGCGCCCTGGCAGGAAGGGTAGCCGGGGGTCCGGCTCTTGTGTCAGTTGTAGGCAGCGCTGCTTTTGGCAGCATCTCAGGAAGTCCAATAGCGAATGTATGCGCAACAGGTCCCTTTACCATACCGCTAATGAGACGTGTTGGATATAAACCTGAATTTGCTGCAGCAGTAGAAGCAGCTGCGTCAACCGGAGGCGCCTTTATGCCGCCTATCATGGGCGCTGCTGCATTCATTCTTGCGACTAATACCAATACCCCCTACGGTCAGATTATCTTAATGGCCCTTTTGCCATCCATTCTCTACTTTATATCCGTAGGCTTTATGGTATATTTCCAGGCCCGACGGCTTAATCTTTTAGGACTGCCTGAATCTGAACTTCCCAACGCATGGGATGTCTTAAAAAAAGGGTGGTACTATATTTT
>WRFK01000019.1 GCA_009778835.1 Spirochaetaceae bacterium | reverse complement strand
TATTCTGTACTCGGTATATATGGACAGATCAATATTTGTTTCCCTGTTGATTCCATCTATCCCGTAATCAAGAAATTTGTAATTGCCATTCCATGGGTCGTAGAGACCAAGACACCATCCTGTCCCATTATGATCGCTTGGATGTTCATTTATGCTTCCATAGCCATGCTGTGTAAGCCAGAAGGAAACTCCATAAGTTGATTTAAGAGAATAATCATATTTAAAATCAAGATAGATAATATAAGAATTTGGCTCAAGAACACTTCCGAGATTCGCATCATAATGTGTTAAGGTGTTTGCGCTTGCATGTGTATATGCCCAGTGGTTTAGATATGTAGCTTCCAATGTTATTGTAAGCCCCTGAATAAGATCATAGTGCCTTACTCCAAGTGTTGTTAGTAATATATTATGGTAATATGAAGGATTAAAGAGCTCTCCAAAGTCCCAATCATCAAAACCAATTGATAAATATATTGTTGCTGGAGCAAAGCGGAATATAAAATCAAAACCGCCAAATTTATTATCATAATCCCCTTGAGTAACTTCGCTTATGTAATAAAGAGAAAAAGGGTTCAGATACGCAAGCTCAAATTTTGGAGAATAGACTACTGCTTCGTAGATGGAAAACATTAACCACTCTTTAATCTGGAA
Source organism: Spirochaetaceae bacterium (assembly GCA_009778835.1). Lineage (GTDB taxonomy): Bacteria > Spirochaetota > Spirochaetia > CADAEX01 > CADAEX01 > WQTU01. The sequence continues at coordinate 12,390 of WRFK01000019.1, read as the reverse complement.
TTCAAATTTATGCGCTGTTATAAGTTTTCTTCCATCCTCTTCGCTTTGCAGAGGCATTCTGTCTCTAAGAAATCCGGTCATCCATGTAAAATATATTTTTTCTCCAAAAGGTATATCAAGTGAAAAATATTCATAAGGCTTGGATGTGTTAGAAAGAATATTATTGGAAAACTGGCTTGGTCCCCACATAAAAGAATTTCTTCCAAATGAAACTGTTGCAAGATTAAGGTCAATGGTCATTTGGTTAAGCTGGTTCATTCTTATTGAAAACTCTGTATCTCCATCTTCGCCTTCATCAAATGCCGGGCGGTCTCCCAGATTGTTGAATCCTTTTATCCCTTTGGTGAGATTGTAGGTGTACATGTTAAAATCAGGATAGTGCGAATTATGGAATTTTCTGTAGGGGGAATTTTCCCATGTTTCAAGTATAAGATATTGGTCTGCTTTTAATCCAAGGTAAAAAGCATCGGCAAGAGTAAGATCTATAATTAAATCTGCGCCAAGTACTGTAGCTGTGTCGGATGGGGTATCAAGCGCCATGTTAAAATCAACATGGGGAGCTGCATTGGCAGAAGCTGAAAATGTCGCCTCGTTGAGGTTAAGCAGCGAAAATTTATCTCCGGCAATCCTGTCCATGTAGAATAGAAGATCATCAATATCTCGCGAAGAAAATTTCTCGGGAGATACTTTAAAAGTAGAGAGCGCTTCGTTAAGCATGGCATACACTTTTTTCTCTGTATAGGGTTTTGAAGTAGGTAAATAGAATATCCATTTTTTTGCATACGCTTTGTCAAGGAAAAAATAAACAGGATCGTCGTATACAACTTGTTTCATTGTTTGAGCAAATACATTTGTGTTTAGTAAAATAAATAAGATTATTACTGCCAAAAGTATTATTCTTTTTGGTTTTGTGAGCATTGCAATTCTTGTTAACATTGTTATAACCCTTTTAAATAATTTTCTGTTTTTTCTATTGCAGCCAATACTGCCTGATCCATATTATAGTATTTGTATTCGGCAAGTCTTCCTGTAAAAATATGTTTCCCTTTTTTTTCAAGGGCTTTTACATCTGCCATATATTGTTCCCGTTTTTTTGTGTTGCTTTCAGTAATAACCACATAATATGGAATGCCCTTTTCTTTGGGATATTCCATACAGATTACTGTTTTTTCGGATGTGGGACATTCACCTGTCATGTGTTTGAATTCCGTTATTCTTGTAAAGTCATAATCATTGGGATAGTTTACAACAGCAACGCTTTGATACAACTGCTGTTCGATTGTTTTAAATTCAATGTGGAGCGACCTGTATTCAAGTTCTCCGTATTTATAGTCAAAGAATTTATCCAGCTCGCCTGTATAAACTGTAAGCCCTTTTCCTTCATCCAAAAGTGAAGATGCTAAATCCCCAAGTTTAAAATAATCTGCTCCAAACATTATAGATATATTTTCATGGGCAAGCATATTGTCTGCCATTTTTGTATATCCTGCCAAAGGAATACCCTGGTACTGGTCTGAAAAATATCTTCCATCCCTGTTTGTTCTTACAGGAATTCTTTTTGCTATTTCTGCGGAAAGCTCTTCGGGTTGGCGTCCCCACTGTTTTATTGTGTAATTTTTGAAAAAGAGGTTATAAAGCCTTTCCCCTACCTGGGAAACAACAGCATCCCGGAAATTCTGCGGCGGATTTGTAAATGAAGATTTTTTGACCTCTTTTTCAAGAAATGGCAAAACCTCTTCTGTTGTTATGGATGTATTGTAAACCATATTTATTGTATCAACATTGATCGGAAAAGGGATTAAAAGCCCGTCTGCGAAACTTAGAACCCTATGCTGAAAAAAACGAAATTCGGTAAATCTGTTTAGAAAATTCCATACCTGTTTATTATTTGTATGAAAAATATGAGGGCCATGAGTATGGATAGTAATCCCTTCTTTAGAAAGGTAATCGTGGCAATTTCCTGCGCTATTTTTCTGTTTTTCAATAACAAGAACTTTTTTGCCTGCTTCTGCAAGTAATCTTGCACAAGTAGCTCCTGAAATCCCTGCACCAACAACAAGGCAATCGAATTTCATTTTAGCCTCCCCTGTATACTCCTTCGGATACTCTTCCAGATACTCCTTCGGAGTAATATAACAATTAGATATTAACATGAATTGAATTTTTTTTACAGCTTTCTTGTTTTAATTTTTTTATGGTCTATTACTTCAAAAGCTATTTTGCGGCTTCTTTTAATTCTGCTTTGATCCTTTTCATTTTCTCTTTAGAGGGCTTTTGTCCAGCCCTTACCGTCGATTTGATAATACCCATTATGTCAACACTTTCTGTTTAACGCTTAACTGGAAGCCGAGATTATCCAAGACCCTGGAGACTGTTATAAAAGAGGGGTTCCCTTGAGGAGATAGTGCAGTATACAATCCCTCTCTGTTAAGGTTTAACTCTTTGGCAATTTTTGACATACCTTTTGAGCGGGCGATATATCCGATTGTCTTAAAAAGAAATTCGGGGTCATTTTCTTCAAGAGCACCTTCAAGAAAAACAATAACATCTTCTTTAGTTTCTATAATTTCAGATGGATCCCATTTTCTTGTTTTAATTTTTTTCATTTTATTACCCCTATTCTTCAAGTATGTAATTTTTTGCTATTATCTTGGCTTCTGCTATATCGTCTTGCTGTGTAGTTTTATCACCACAATATTTTCAATAGTAAAATGACTTTTGCATTTTGAACATTCAAACGTTTTAATATCATTAATCTTTATTCTTTTCTGTAAAAATATATAATATCAATTGGTAAAAATTTGTTCTTAATTACCAAGACTTTCTTCCCAATTAACAGGAAATCCTATATGTCGTAAATTAATGTCTTTTGAATATTGATGAATCAAATCAGAAATTGACTTAAATATTTCTTTATTCCATTTATCAGGGTTAGGATATATTTTTTTTAAAGCAAGAATCGCTCCAAATAGACGCCTTTTAGTCTTTTCGTCTAATCCTAGTTCTGCCGGAATTGCTCCAAATATTCTAAAATAAAGTCTTCCATAATGAGCGCAAATATTACGTAAATCAGTACAACATCTAAGCCAGCTTTTCAAAATTTTTGGATTAGTATTAAATAAATTTTTTGCTAAACTTTTTTGATCAGGGGTCTGCAAGCTATTATAAAAACGAGATAACATTCCAAATGAAAACAATTCAATAATTACCCATATTGGAAATTTATCGCCATAACTTTCTTTATGGTGTTTTACAAATAATAAATTTTTATTCTCTTCTTTTATATAGCTGATGCGTTCTATAAACTTATCATGTTTATGCTTTATATTGTAATTCGCTTCATTCATGTATCCAATTGCACCAAATTTATGAGCATGATAATAAGCGAATTTTGTTCTTAAATTTACTTCTATTTCTTCTATTGCACTAAACAAGATACTGCGTATTTTTCTGTCAAATTCGTATATTTGATAAATGGTATCAATATTTGTTCCAGGTAAATAATCTCCATTATCTTTACGAAAAGGGAGAAAATAAGCTGTAAATCGATAGTAATTTAATTTTGCAAGAATTTCCTTACATAAAGCCTCATCTTTTATAAGGCACCCTCTACGGCGTAATATTTCTACTTGCTCATCATATGTTGTTGGTGGTTTTAATTGTTTTTCCATAAAAAGGACGTCTCCCCTGGGACACATAAAGGTGCTTGGCATCTTCAGAGGTGCGGGGAGTACTGTTAGTTGTATAATAATCGGATTTTTATCAAAAAATCAAACACTTTTTTATTATTTCAGCATTGGTAATTTTTTATAAAACAATAAGCGTATATCTACCAGTGTCATTTAAGGGATAACAAAAAAATACCCTTCCTGTAGAAATAACGGTCTAAAGGCGTATTAAAGATTTGTAAAAGTATCACTTATTAGTGTTGCTTTTATTTTTATGCGTGATATGCTTCCCGTTTTCGAGTCAGCTTGTTGAAACTGTCTTTATACAACGTAAAGAGTTAGTTTCAATTTTGTAAAAATGGGTTACCCCACTAGACAACATATATATTTATAATTGAGGGGATAGTTCTTATACTTTTTACAGCTTTTCCGAAGTCCTCATCGTTGTCAAGTTCCATTGTAAAAAACCCAGTCAATTTTTCGTTATCGCTTTCTGCAAGTCTTCCTTCAATAAGGTGCCCGTTGTGTTTTTTTATAGCGCCTTCGATCTCAGAGAATAGATTATGAGTTTTTCGCGCTGTTACTTTAAATTTTCTGGATGCTTTTTTAGAAACAGCTTCCCATTGTACATCTATTGTCCGATTATTTAAATTTTTAATATTTTTTAAATTTTTACAATCGCTTTTATGAACAATAATTCCCCGGCCTACAGAGATATAGCCGATTATGATATCCCCGGAAACAGGGGAGCAGCATCTGGCAAAATTTATCATTGTATTTTTTTCGCCATTTACAGAAAGGGTTATCTTGTTTTTATCCCTTATCTCCATTACCAGTATGTCACTGTCATTATACTGTTCTGATTCATCGGTAATTTTTGCTTCTTTGTTTTGTTTATTAAGCTTATCTTCCTCTGCTGTTTCCTGCTTTTTGTTTTTTGTAGCATCTTTAAGCAAATTGCTGTTTCTGTTAAGCCAATGCCGTATTTTAGATTTTGCCTTGGTTGTTTTTGCAATTTTAAGCCAGTGCGGAGTAGGATGCGCATTTTTGGTTGTTATAATTTCTATAACCTGTGTATTTTTAAGATGCCTGCTTAAAGGAATAATATATCCATCTGCTTTTGCTCCTGCAGTATGGTCGCCAACTTCTGTATGTATGCTGTATGCAAAATCTATGGCAGTAGAGCCGATTGGCATTTCAAATATATCTCCATCCGGAGTAAAAACATATATTGTATCTTTAAGTATCTCTTTTTTTAAATCTTTAAGAAAATCTGTTTCATAATTTTCAAGGTTGTTCCATTGCATTAATCTGTTGATAAGAGAAATATCATTGGGGTTTAAATTATTTGTTGTTTTCCCTTTTTTATAAAGCCAATGCGCTGCAATGCCATACTCTGCAGTTTTATGCATTTCATAAGAGCGTATTTGAGCTTCAAGCAATTTGCCCTCGTCTGTTATTACTGTTGTATGAAGGCTTCTGTATCTGTTGGATTTTGGAACTGCGATATAATCTTTAAATCTTCTTTCTATGGGGATCCACAATTTATGCACGAGCCCAAGGATAGCATAACAATCATTTGCAGTATCGCATAATATTCTTATCCCAAAGATGTCATATATTTCTTCAAGTGATTTTTCATTATCTCTCATTTTTCTGTAGATCGAATATATATTTTTTACTCTTGCGGATATTTCAATTTCTATATCTTCTTCTTTGGCTGCCTGCTTGAGTTTATTTTCTATGTCTTTTTGATATTCTTCTTTTTCTATTTTTTTTGCATCAAGAAATTCCAAAATCTGTTTATAAGATATAGGATGTAAATGTTTAAGGGCAAGATTTTCAAGCTCTGCCTTGATCCACGATATTCCAAGCTGGCCAGCTATTGGCGCGTATACTTCAAGACACTCTTCTGCAATAGCTTTCTGTCTTTCTTTATTTAAATAGGAAAGTGTTGTCATGTTATGAAGTTTATCAGCCAGTTTTATCAATATAACTCTTACATCTTTTACCATTGCTATAAGTATTTTTCTTAGGGTTTCTACTTCCTGAGCAGATTTATTCGCAGCTTTTACAACCGTAATTTTGGTTACCCCATCGACAAGCTTTGCGACTTCTTCGCCAAAATTGGTTTCTATTATATTGTAGTCTGCATCTGTATCTTCTACTGTATCGTGCAGAATAGCAGCTATTATTGTGTTTTTATCAAGATTAAGTTCTATTAGAATTTTGGCAACTGCAATAGGATGGATAAAATATGGTTCTCCGCTTGCTCTTTTTTGGTCACTGTGCATTTTTTCGCCATAACGGACAGCGTTCATAATATCGGAAATATCTTGTTCCGGATATTTTTTTGTCTCAAGAGATTTTTCCAATGAGTCTATTTCTGCTTTAAGGGTATTTATTTCTTCCATCCACTTACTACTCTCTTTCTCTTTTTGCCAAATCCTTCTTTGCGAACATATCCATAAAATTATTTTTAAGTAAAGTTTCCTGGATAATATCCACTTACTACTCTCTTTCTCTTTGTGCCATATTCCTTCTTTACGAACATATCCATAAAACTATTTTAATTAAAGTTTCCTGGATAATATCCGCCTATTACTCTCTCTTTTTGAGCCAAATCCTTCTTTATTGAAATATACTCAAAATTATTTTTTATTAAAAGCTCCCGAATAATATCCATCTGATCAGGATCAGCCTCCATGCAAAGCAACCCGCCTTTTTCAAGGTGTTTTACAGATGCCTCTATTATTTCCCTTATATAATCAAGTCCGTCATTTCCGCCTCTTAATGATATTTCAGGTTCTGGCCAATTATTGGAAACCATTTCATCAACATATATATTTTTAAGATACGGAGGATTTGAAACTATTATATGATACCTGTTTGTTATGGAATTAAAAAGATCGCTTTTATGAAAAAGGAGTTTTTTCCCCAGTATATTTTCGCAATTTTTATAAAAAATATTTTCAGTTTCTGAAGATATATCAGATGCTTCCACATCTGCTTTTTCGCCAAGTTCGGATTTTAATATTATTGCAATGCATCCGCTGCCTGTGCAGAGGTCGAGTATTTTTATGGATAATAAATCTGTTTCTTTTATAAGTTTTTCCGATTCTTCAAGAACTGTTTCAATGATGGTTTCTGTATCCCGTCTCGGAATAAGGGTATTTTCATTAACATAAAAAGAGCGGCCAAAAAATTCTTTTTCTCCTGTTATATATGCCACAGGATATCCAGAGACTCTTTTCTCAACCATCATATTAAAACTCTCAAGAATATTTTCATGGATATCGCAGTTGTAAGAAGCAATAAGCATTTCTTTTGTCATACCCATTATTTTTTGAAGAATGACCTGTGCATCAAGAAGTGGGGTGTCTTTCCATTTTTTTGAGATTTTATATGATGCCTGCATAAGCGCGTCTTTTATTTTCATTTATTCTGCCTGCTGCTTTGCGTAGCATGCCATGCTTTTTGGGCAGGGCATGTTGATTTTTCTATTATATTTTTTGAAGTAATTTTTCCTTTGCGCTGAATTTAAGAGCTTCGATAACTTCGGCAATGTCTCCTTCCATTATAAATTCAAGTTTATAAAGAGTAAGGTTGACCCGATGGTCGGTAAGCCTGTTTTGGGGAAAATTATAAGTTCTTATTCTTTCGGATCTGTCTCCTGTTCCTACCTGGTTTTTTCTTGTTTCTGCCCGTTCCTTAATCTTTTTTTCTTCTTCGATATCATAGAGTCTTGCGCGCAGAACTTTTAGCGCTTTTGCCTTGTTTTTTATTTGTGATTTTTCATCCTGGCATGTTACTACAAGGCCTGTAGGAATGTGAGTTATTCTTACAGCAGAGTCTGTTGTATTTACACTTTGCCCTCCATGACCAGATGACCTGTAAACATCAACTCTAAGATCTTCCTGATTTATCTCTATATCTGTTTCTTCTGCTTCGGGCAGTACCGCAACAGTTACCGCAGATGTATGGATGCGGCCGCTTGCTTCTGTTTCCGGAATTCTTTGCACTCTGTGGACGCCGCTTTCATATCTTAAATTCTCGTATACATTTTTTCCTGATACAGAAAAAATTATTTCTTTAAAACCGCCAAGGCCAATTTCGTTCATAGATAAAATTTCTATTTTCCATTTTTTGAATTCCGCAAATTTTGAGTACATTCTGAATAGATCAGCCGCAAACAGCGCTGCCTCATCGCCGCCTGTGCCTGCCCGTATTTCTATAATAATGTTTTTTAAATCAAGAGGGTCGGGCGGAATAAGAAGCTGCTTAAGATTTTCAAGCTGCTTTTTCTGTTCTTCTTCGAGCAATTTTATCTCTTCTTTTGCCATCTCTTTAAGTTGAGGATCTTTTTCTTCGGATACGATCAGTTTTGCATCTTCGATCTGCGAGGATGTTTTTTTATATTTTTCATTTGTTTCAAAAACTTCCCTAAGATAATAGTGTTCCTGCATTATTTCTTTATAGTTTTTTTGATCTTTTACAATATCTGGATCTGAAAGCTTTTTTTCGATTTCTCTGTATCTGGTTACAAGTTCTTCTATTTTATCAAACATATTTTATCTCCGGATTATTTTTTATATCAAAAAAAATGTATAACTTCAATTGGCGATGGTTCAATCTTGATTTATTGTAGCTGATATTTATGATTTTTACATAACAAGCGATGCTGCTCCGACAATAGCTGCATCCTGTTGCTCAAGCGATGATCTAAGCAGTTTTATGTTTTTATTTTTATAAATATCAAGCATTTCTTCTTTGAAATACTTTTCAAGATGCTTAAAAAGTATTTCCCCGCTTTGCGATACTCCGCCTGTGAAAATTATTGCTTCAAGCGAAAAAATGTTTAAAAGGTCGTTGGAAAAAGAAGCAAGATATTTTGCTGTTATATCAAATGTTTCTATTGCAACGCTGTCTCCTTTATAAGCTGCCTCTGCGATTATTTTTGCTGTAAGAGTATTAGGATTGTAATTTTTTAAATTTGTACTGATGCTTTTAATGCCTTCTGGTTGGCACTCGCCTGCCAACATGCCAGCTTTAGAGCCGGGTGAGTTATTTTTTTCAATTAACTCAAGCGCTGTTTTTACAATCCCTCCGGCAGAACAATATTTTTCAATACACCCTTTTCTGCCGCAGTTGCAACTCCTCCCTCCCTGCTCAACAACAATATGCCCAATCTCTCCCGCGAAACCATATTTGCCACTAAAGAGTTTTGAATCGCAAAATATTCCACCGCCTATTCCTGTTCCCAGTGTAACTACAATAAAATCTGTAAGAGATTTTGCGCAGCCAAAAAGTTTTTCGCCAATAGCAGCCGCGTTTGCATCATTGGTAGCAGAAACCAACGCAATATCCTCAAGCCCCTCTTTTAAATTTATTCCATCTTTCCACGGAAGATTTGGAGGGGATTCAATTGAACATGTATACATATTTACATTTGGCGCGCCTATGCCTATGCCCCCTATGCTGGAAATTTCTATTTTGTTTTTCTGTGATATATCTTTAATTACTCTTTTTAATTCTTCTTTAAATAAATGGGGGATGGGAAAATCCCATGTGATAATGGTTCCTTTATCAATTATTTCTCCTTTATCAGAAACAATCCCGATTTTTGTATTTGTACCGCCCAGATCAATGCCTATAAAATATTTTGACATTTGTTTTCCTTTTAACTTTTTTTATTCCGCATACGATTCTTTCCTGTCAGAACCAATATACCATGTCCCTTTGGTCCCGGAATGTTGATAAATTCCAATTATCCGCAGGAAAAATTAAAAAATAGCCCTATTCCAATTGAATATGAAAAATATATTTAATAATATACCTTACTTAATTTATTTCAATAAAATATTTTTGTAAAATAACATGGGGTAGCGCGGAGGCTACATTGTCGGGGGGTATAAATTGCAGGTAACAAGAAAAATGGTTGTGACAATTGAATATGTTTTAAAAAACGAAAAAGGCGAAATCATTGATTCAAGCGAAAAAAACGGTAAACTTACATATCTTCATGGCTTTAGAAATATTGTAGAGGGACTTGAGGAAGCTTTGGAAGGTAAAAAAGTAGGAGATTTTTTTTCCGTATCTGTGCCTCCGGAGAAAGGGTATGGACTAAGAGATGAAAATATGGTTTTTACCTTGCCCAGGGAAAATTTTAAAGATGATGAAAATTCAAAAGTTGAACCCGGAATGGAGTTCGAGGTAACTATCAAGGATGTTATCTATATACTTACAGTAGTTGAGGTAAGTGGAGACAAGGTAAAGGTAGATGCGAACTATCCGCTTGCAGGAAAGCCACTGTATTTTGAAGGAAAAGTTACAAATATACGTATTTCTTATAGTGATGAACTTGCGCAGGGATATCCAATAAAAGAATAACAGGTGCTAAATTATTCAACTTGATTGCAAAGGATCTTAGAGAGGTCCGCCTGTTAAAATAAAAGTCAATCCTAAAAGGAGCGATACTCTCCCTGAAAGTTTTATTTGCCTGTAATATTTTGCATGAAGTTCATCCCATTTTTGGGGATTTTTTGGTCTGTGCGGAAGCGCTTTATATTCAACAAGAAACATAACTATTCCAATTGTAAGCAATAAAAGGCCAACAAGTTTTTTTGCAAGGAACTCCATTACTCTAACCTCATTTTTTTATAAGACTTAGGTATAATATCTTAATTTATTGATTGTGAACAGTAGTAGGCGAAGCCGTCTATGTACCCCGAAGGTTTTATTAATCACTATATTATGGATGGAGAATCCACTGCTCTGTAAGTTAATTCGGGGTAATCCCAAGGGTTTATTAAGAAATTTACTTTTGTTCCAAAAAGCCATTTGGGGCAGGCGAAGCTGTCTATGTACCCGGAAAGCTGTCTATTATTCCGCAAGTTTATTCATGGCAAAAATAGCCTAAAGGTTCTTGGCAGCATTTTCATATTCTTCATCAATTTTCTTTGCTTCTATAAAAAAACGACTAAGCTCTTCTTTTGATAGCTTTTTTTCCGAAGGGGTTCTTATTGTAGAAGGGTTTATCTGCTGCCCTCTAAAAATAATTTCATAGTGAAGATGGTTTCCTGTAGAAACACCTGTTGTCCCAACATACCCTATTATTTCTCCCTGCTTTACATACTTCCCTTTTTTTACACCATTTGCATAGCCATTCATGTGAGCGTAAAGTGTTTTATATTCATTTGCATGGCGGATAATAATGCAATTGCCATATCCTCCATTCCATCCCGCAAGTTCTACAGTGCCTGATCCCGATGCGATTATTGGAGTGTTTTTTGGCGCTGCAAAATCAAGGCCTCTGTGCATATGATTGTAGCCTTCAACAGGATGCGACCTGTTGCCATATCCTGATGATATTCTTGCTCCATAGATTGGAGTTTTAAGCAATGTCTTTCTTATGCTAAGCCCTTCTTCGTTAAAATAATCTGTTTTTCCGTCATCACCTGTAAAAGAATAAATTTTATGGGTTTTCCATGCAGTCTCAAGTTCTGCAAAAATAATATCGCCTCTTGAAACCGTTTCTCCATCCAGATTGATTATGTTTCTGAAAAACATTTTGAACTTGTTTCCTCTATATATATCTCTCTGGAAATCAACATCAAATGAGAAAAGCTGAAACATTTCCATAATAGCGGAATCAGGTATGCCTGCTTTTAAGGCATCGCCATAAAGAGTATTTTCTATAACTCCATGTTTTGCAAAATAGATGGGGATTGTTTTTACTTCAACCAGTTTTGTTTCATACGAACCATTTTTATAACAAACTCTTGCTTCTATGCCCGGTGATTTTTCAATTTTAAGAAGTTCTATAAAAGGAGATGACTGTTCTCCTTCCTGAAAAATAATGAATTTTATTTTTTTGCCCGGCTGAAGCTTTTTAAGATTATAAAAAGGGGAAAGGCTTTCTATTATTGCTTTGGAATAATTGTTTGAGACGCCAATATCATAAAGAATTGATGCAATTGTTTCTCCGGATTTTATTACTATCTCTTTTTCATATCTGTTATATTCCGGCAGATAGATGTCGTATGCGCTATTTTTTCCATATACGGAATTCTGACGGCTTTCGGCATACTGTATTGTTATTATCAGAAATATAAAAAAAGTAAAAACAAATAAAACAGTATAGATTTTCCATTTGCCTTTGCTTTTAGTTATTTTTGAAAATATATTTTTTAACTTTTGATAAGATGGTTTAAATACTTTTTGCCTGAAGACATTCAAATCCATTTATAAAATCTCCCAATACTAATTATATCGGTCAACGAAAGAGGGTTATGTATGAATTTATTCATACATTTCCGAACTGTACAGCCCGACAAAACTATGGTAAAACAGCTTAACTTTATAATAACATACCATACCTGCTAGCCTGCCGACAAGTGCCCCGCATTTTTGCCTACAGTAGGACTGCTTCAGTCCACTACAGTGGCACAGTCACCACAAAACAAGCGGGGCATAGCCCCACATTACTATCTGCAAGTCGCCCCCAGTCATTGCGAGCGTAGCGAAGCAACCCATAACACAAAGCCGACTAGATTGCTTCGTCCTGCTACGCAGAACTCGCAATGACAGAATTGCGCCTTTGCGTGAGGCTTTCCCGCATTGCCCCCAGTCATTGCGAGCGTAGCGAAGCAACCCATAACACAAAGCCGACTAGATTGCTTCGTCCTGCTATGCAGAACTCGCAATGACAGAATTGCGCCTT
>WRFK01000018.1 GCA_009778835.1 Spirochaetaceae bacterium | reverse complement strand
TCTTTATTTTTTCGCTCTATTGGGTTAAAAGAAAAATGATGAATTCCTTCTTTGTGATTCCACTCGATTTTTCCAAGTTCTTTGGAGCTTACTATTCGTTCGAGTTTAGTTATTGGTATTCTTTTATCTGTAGTTAATGATCCTGATATCAAAACCATTCCTGATTCATCTATTTTTATTGAATCAAGATCTACTTCAAGCAGGGGAACCTGGGTTTCAAATTCAAAATAAAATGGAGCGCTTTCTTTTTCAGATATTTTTGAAATATCTACTATTGCCTGATACCTGGTTTGTGGCTTTAAAGGTTTTGATGGAGTAAAAACCAATGTCCAATCATTTTCCCACGATATTTTTCCCTGTGCTGATGGTTTTAACTGAAACAAATCCGGAGTAGCGGGTTTTGTAGTATCATAAGCATCGTTGAAAATAATTTTAATGGATTCGGTTGGCGATATGATGCCACCTGTAAAAGCAGATACTGTTTTAGAATTTATTTGTACTGCCTGTTCTGCTTTTTTGCACGAAAAAGAAAATAGTGCAAGAAAAGATATTAAGATTATTGCATATAGTTTATTCGCCATATAAGAACCTCCATATTTAAATTATTTTAATCTTGAAAGCCAATTAAAAACAAGTTGCTCGAAAATTTCTTTTTGCTCAATTTGAAGCATATGCCCGGCGCTGTCGAGTATTACAAAGTCAGAGTTGGGATATTTTTCTATAAGCGCAAATGAATCTTTATATCCTACGGAAAGATCCTGCCTGCCTGTGATTATAAGCGAAGGGTTTTTGTATGGCGCATCAAGAGCATCAGGATCTTCTTTAAAACCATATCCATGTTTTTTGATTTTTTTAAGCAAAGTAATATCGCATTTTTTTACGCCCGATCTAACTTCTTTTATATAACGTTCCCAGTTAGCGCTGTTTTGTATGGCAAACATATTGTCAAAGGTTTCCTGATTATTTGCATGAAGGGTTTTGTAGAATTCGTTATCTCTGCTTACTATTTCCTTTTTTGGCAAATTCCTGTCTTTAACATGAGGCATAACAACAGGGCAGATCATCATTATGCCGCCAACTCTTTTGGGATATTTTTTTATAAACATTCTTGCAAGGTAGGAACCATAAGATTCAGATGCAATATAAAAAATTTCTTCGGTAATAGTTTTATCAATAAACTTTTCGATAATGTTATAGATGTCGTCTGTTGTTGATATCTCTTTTTTTAAAACAGTATCACCCATTCCCGGAAGGTCAAAATAAATTCTTTTCCAGTTTTTTTCTGTTTCTGCTGTAAAAATATTTTCCATGCACCCTTTCATAAGCCTGTGGTCGCACCAGTTGCCGTGGATCATAAGCATAGGCGTTCCGCTTCCAGTTATTTCTGTGTAAATATCTGCGTGCTCGAGGTTTATAAACATGTTAAGCTGCCCCCTGGTGTTTTAATGATTATGATTAATTATATGAGTGATATTGAAAAAAAGCTATGCTAAAAGAGAAGGAAGGTTGTGCTGATAGTTGGCATAGGTGGCTACTAAGATGGTTCCGTTTGTTTAGCCATAGATGCGTATCCCATCCCTGTTTACAATCCGCTCCAGAGTTATATCATCCAGACGGTTAATAAAATCTTTTTTCTTTTTTGCAACAATATCAACAGGCATGGATTTTTTGCGGGCAATGGCCAAGCTGATTTGCAAGCCTGCATCAAGATCCCTCATGGGAATATCGTCTTTTAATACAACATAGAGGTCAAGATCGGAATCTTTGTGAGGTGTCCCTCTGGCATAGGAGCCAAAAAGGTATATTTGTTCAACTGGCATTGCATTGATAATGAGTTCTTTGAGTTTATCCAATTCAGCCTGAATTGTAGCATCCATATTAATAATATAATTCGATTTATGCCAAATAGCAAGTAAGTGGTTAAAGAGCAGCGATAGTTGATTATTGAATCAATTTAAAATGACTACAGCATTTTTTCAGGAAGGTCGTGAGGTGACTACAAATTGCAGGCAACTGAGAATGATGGTATCAGATGGGAAGTTATAAACAACAAGAAAAAAGCCGGACAAAATAGGGAAGTTTAGCTTTATTCTTATCATAATATGTGCTATTATTATGATAAGGTTTTTTAAGGAGGAGTTTATGCCAACAGTACCCAAAATCAGGCCTATTTCTGATCTTAGAAATAAATTTAGCGATATTTCCAAAGCTGTACATGAATCCAGTGAGCCGGTTTTTTTAACCAGGAATGGCCGGGGTGATATGGTCGTGATGAGTCTGGAAGCTTATGAAAAGAATCTTTTTGAGACAGAAATTTATCTTAAACTAAAAGAAGCAGAATATCAGGCTGCATCAACAAAAAAGCGTTACACTCATGATGAAGTAATGACAGAATTGCGAAGTATTATCAACAACAAGAAAAAAGCCGGGCAAAAAAGTAAGCATAATGTATAAAATTCATTATCTGCCACTGGCGCTGAATGATTTAAAAGATAAACTGGAAGCGCCACAAGCAGCGGAAAATTTACTTCTAAAAATAAATAAAGAAGTTCTTAAAATAGCGGAAAATCCTTTCCTTTGTCATTTATATGTTTCTTCAGAAAAGATGAAATACGAATACAGGGTTTTACATGTCAACAATTATTCCCTTTTTTATGTTGTAGAGAATGCAAAGATTGAAATTCATCGGGTCATCTACTCGCGGAGAGATACTCTGCACGCATTAAAAGAGAAAGCAACATAACATCGAACGATGTGCGCGATTTCTCATCTAATACATGCCATAAATTTTTATCTTTACAACGCTACTTTATTTCTCCTGTCATTACACGGTTTGTTCCACTATTAGCAACAGCAACAAATAAGCCATTACCATAGCAGACTGAACGCCATTGATTTTGTTCAGCTGCAATATGTGCCGTCCAGTTTATACCATCAGGACTGGTCATTATACGATTTGTTCCATCATTAGCCGTAGCTACAAATAATCCATTGCCATGACAAACTGAAAACCATTGATTTTGTGCAGCGGCAGCACGTGCTGTCCAAGTTATACCATCAGGAGATGTCATTATACGATTTGTTCCAGTATTAGCCACAGCAACAAATAAGCCATTGCCATAGCAGACTGAACGCCATTGATTTTGTTCAGCGGGAGTACGCGCTGTCCAGTTTATGCCATCAGGACTGGTCATTACAAGATTTGCGCCACCACCACCAGCTATAGCAACAAATAAACCATTACCATAGCAAACTGAAATCCATTCATTTTGTGCAGCGGCTTGTCGTGCTGTCCAAGTTATACCATCAGGACTGGTCATTACACGTGTTCCACCATTGGACACTGCAACAAATAAGCCATTACCATAGCAAGCTGAAAACCAATAAACCTGTTCAGTGGCTTGTCGTGCTGTCCAGTTTATACCATCAGGACTGGTCATTATATTGTTTAGTGTATAAAGATTTTGTGCAGTTGCTACAAATAAACCATTGCCATAATAAACTGAATTCAAAAGCAATACTGGGGTAGTACGTGCTGTCCAGTTTATACCATCAGGAGATGTCATTATTTGCTGTGCCCCATTATTAGCAACTGCAACAAATAAGCCATTGCCATAACAAACTGAAACCCACATACTTTGTAAAGCGGCAGTACGCGCTGTCCAGATTATCCCTGGGGGGACGGCATTTACTGTTACGGTGCAAATGCCATATTTTGTAGGATCAAGTGTTGAAGTTGCCCGTATGATTGCAGTTCCTTCAGTTGCACTGGCAGCAACATTAAGCAACCCTGTTGGAGATACAGTTACGCTGCCGCCCCCTGTTGTCCCTTCGGAGTATATGCTCCATGTCACAGCTTCCAAAGCTCCATATACAGCAAAGACTGTTGCTGTTAATTGCTGATTTATTGCAGTTCCAGCAGTTGTTGAAACTGTAGAGGGCGATACGCTTACACTTAAAATAGCAGGAACCCTAACTGTTACTGTATAATTTTGTGTACTGCCATCTGCTGCTGTTATTGTATAAACTCTGGGAATAGTAAAGTTCTGCGCACCAAGTGGACTATAGCTTTTACCAGTATGCACAACCACTGGGGTAAGGCTTGTTACATCTGTCCCAAAAGGGAAGTTTACAGTAATGGTCTTTGCTTCTTCGTCTATAGTCCCTGTTGCCGCAGGAGTTATAAATGAAAAACCAGTGATAGCTTTTGCATCTACTACAGCAATATTTACATATATAGTATAGATTGCAGTAGAGTTATCCCCTGCTTTTATTGTATAAGTTTGAGGTGTTGTGAAATTACGAGATCCATTTGGATTAGGATCACAATCTACCCCTGTATGAATAATCGTAGGCTTTAAGTTTGTTATATCTGCTCCAAATGGTACAGTTATTGTTATGGTTTTTGCCCCTTCATCTATAATTCCTATTGCCACAGGGTTAGTGGGAAGAGAAAATCTGGTAATTGCTTTTGCATCAATAGCTGAAACAGTTACAGTTACAGTATAGGATTGTGTTGTACTGTCTTCAGCTATTATTGTATAAATTACAGGGCTTGCAAAGTTTTGCGCCCCTTTTGGCTCATGACTTTTCCCTGTATGCTCTATTGATGGGTTAAGATTTGATATACTTGTTTCCCATGGCACGGTTACGCTAATGGTTTTTTCTTTCTCATCTATTATTCCAGGTACAGTAGTCCCTTTAACAGAAAAAGAAAAAGAGGTAATGGTTTTGGATGTTGAAGAAGGGGGGTCTTCAGGTTCCGGCGCGCATGCTAAAAATGCAAGTATTATGACAAAAAATAAAAAATATTTTCTTAAATATGCAAAAAAAGGTGTTGGCAAGTATGACATGATACTCTCCTGGGTGTTTTTCAAAGTTAATATATGCTAATAGCACATTATATTTTATCACTATATGACGCATTGTCAATAATGTTTATATGCTGTTAGCATATTTTTAATGGATTCCAGAAAAGTATTTATTAATAATTTAAAAGGCTTTAGAAAAAGAAAAAAATTATCGCAAATGAAGCTTGCGGAAATATGTAACACTTCTACCAGCTATATTGGAGAAATCGAAATAGGGAAAAAATTTCCTTCTATCGAAATGATTGATATAATAGCAGAGGCATTAAATATAAAAACTTATTTTTTGTTTATTGATGAGTCGGAACTATCTGATAAAGAGTATGCAAGAATTCAAATACCAAAAAAGATAAAGACAGATATTGCCGCTGAAATAAATAGAGAAGTAAAAGTAATTCTTGATAAATATTGATCCGCTCGTGTTTAAAAATGTTGGGGAATTAAGTCCCCAACATTAATATTTTAAAAATTCCTAGTACGAAAGATATTTCTCTTTTTCTTCTTTTGGGACCATTCCCCCGCCTGTTGCCCATGCAATATGCACCGCGTTTTCCATGGCTTTTTCATCAAATCGCTTGATATATTCCTTGTGTGTCTGAGTAAGGACGAAACCGGGGAATCCTGCTGTTGCCGATGGTTCCACAAATATTTTTTCTTTGTTATAAAGATCGATCACCAGTTGCTGCATATTTTCATCCGACACAGTGAAACAACCATCAAGCAAGTTGCCTGTTACTTTTCCCACGAGCCCGGATGGCCTGCCTACAGCAAGCCCGTCTGCGATTGTTTTGCCGGACAGTCCAATATCCTGTACTGCGATCTTTTCATGCAAGCCTGTCATAAGACCAAGGAGCATGCATGGCGACTGGACAGGTTCGGCGAAGAAACAATGCACATTTTCTCCAAAAACATGTTTTAGTCCAAAAGCCACGCCGCCGGGCGCCCCTCCGACTCCGCATGGTAAATAAACAAAGAGAGGATGGTTTTTATCAACAATAATCCCCTGGCTATCCAGTTGCTTTTTTAATCTGGTTGCGCAGGTAGTGTAACCTAAAAAAAGTGTTTTGGAATTTTCGTCATCCACAAAATGACAAGATGGATCTGACTCTGCCAGTTTGCGTCCTTCTGCGACAGCTTTCTGGTAATCTCCGGGATATTCAACAACCTTGGCGCCTTTTTGTCTTAGCATATCTTTCTTCCATTGTCTGGCATCAGAGGACATATGTACGGTAACGTTAAATCCAAGCCGCGCGCTCATGATCCCTATGCTCAATCCCAAATTGCCTGTTGAGCCAACCGCGATCGAGTATTTTGAAAACAGTTTTTTGAATTTTTCATCTGCCAACATGGAATAATCGTCTTTTTCATTTAACATATTATTTTCAAGGGCGATTTTTTCTGCAAACCAAAGCACTTCATAAATTCCCCCTCGTGCTTTGATTGAGCCGGAAATAGGAAGCAGGTTGTCGCATTTTAACATTAGTTTTCCCTTGAAGCTCTTCCCTGCTTTATCTGAAAGGAATTTTTTCATCTCTGATATTTCCACCAGAGGCGATTCAATAATCCCTTTTTTTTCAGTAGTCTCGGGGTAAACCTTTTGTATGTAAGGGGCAAATCTATTTAAGCGCTCGGAAGCATCATTTATATCTGTTTTAGAAATATCCGAAGTTATTATGTTGTCGAGTCCCTGGTTTATCCAGAGCACCTCTTCTCCAGCAGTCATTTTTTGGATCAACGGGAATTTATCAGTAAGTTCTTTTAACATTTTAAACTCCTATTTGCAGAAATCTGCAATTTTTTGATTATAGGAGTATTATAGCATCTTACATTGATAATTCAATATTAAAATAATCTAATATTGAAATAATATAATATTGCTATTCCATTGGACGTAGTTTGCTTCCGATGAAATTCACCAGAGATACAAGCATGGTAGAGACAACAATCATAATAATGCCCAAAGCAGAAAGTTTTCCCCATTGCCCGTCTTCGGAGAAACGAAGTATCTGGACAGCAAGCACTTCGGATCCTGGCCTGGAGAGAATAACCGACAGGGTTAGTTCGCGGAAGAACATTGTTGCCATGAGTATCCACCCGGATACAATCCCCGGCGTCAAAAGAGGAATAACAATGCGGCGGAAGGTCTTAAGGTATGAGGCTCCCGATACCAGAGAGGATTCTTCCAGGTGGCTGTGAATTTGTATAAAGGCGCTGGTAAGCGGCCGGATGCCGTACGGCAGATAGGTCGCGATATATCCAATAAGCAGTGCCCAAATAGTTGCGTATAATGGAGTCCGTACAAAGAACCACATGAAACCTACGCCAATAACAATGCCGGGAAAGGAAAATGAAAGAAAGCTTAAGGTCTCAAGTATGCCGGCGCTTTTTGTGCGTACTTTGACAATGACATAGGCAACAAAGGTCGAGAGCGCAATACCGAGTGTTGCCCCAAAGACTCCGAGGAAAAGGCTGTTTTTCAACGAGAGGAGTGAAATCGGATCTTTTAGGACTGTTATCCAGTTTTTAAGGCTCATCGAGGCAAAGGCTTTTGCGCTGGGAACCATAGAGTAAGGAACGAGCGAAATGTATATGAGTACCAAAACCGGCAGAATAATCAGAACAAAGGAGAGGGTAAGGAGGATAATGAAAATAGGAATCTTTGCCTTTTTCAATTTAATAACTGTGGGCTTGTAGCCCCTTCCTGAAATAGTAACAAATTTTTCGCTGGAAGAAGTAAAATAACGGTATACATAAATAAGTATAATCGATGATACTAAAACACTTACTCCTACTGCAGCTGCCTTGCCGTAGTCAGCGGCAAAACCTGTGGATACCATGCGGTACAGGTGCGTTGCCAGAACATAAATTCTTCCCGGCATACCTATGGCCGAAGGCACGGCAAAGGATGCGAGACAGCGGATCATGCACAAGATAAAAGCAGCAAGAATAGCAGGCCTAAGGACAGGCAGCGTAATCTTGAATAATGTGCGGAAGCTGTCCGAACCGCATACGTGGGAAGACTCTTCCAAGGCAACATCGAACGAAGACATTGCTGGCGCAATGATCAGGTATGCGATCGGAAGGTCAAGAAGCCCTTCTACCATAATCATACCCGGAAGCGTGTAAATATTAAAAATGGAATGATCCAGCGAGAACAACTGCCGGATAAGCAGGTTGAGTATTCCGTTTGATGGATTAAGGAGCATGACCCAGCTAATGGAAAACAGAATGTGCGGAATCATCATTGGGATTACCGGAATAATTTTAAAGAGAAAACGGAATGGCATATCTGTGCGCGTACTAATATAGGCGAGAAACAGCGCAAGAACAGTTGCCAGAGATGCGGCGCCGGTTACAAAGACTACTGTTTGAAAAAGAACCAGAAACAGATCCGGGTCGGTGTATGCCGCAATATATTTTTTGACAGTGAAAGTGCCAAAAGCTGTAAGCCCTTCCGAAAGGCTGCCTAGAATCAGCATCAGAACAGGGCATACGGTCAGAAAACCAACCAGAACAATAAGGGAATATGTAAGCCGTTTGTGTCTTTGCGCCATTGGTTCTCCGCTATTTTGCCACAATCAGGCATTGGTTGGGTTTTACTTCAAAGAAGACCTGATCTCCGGATTCAAGATCCATCTCCGGTTCGAGCCGTGCCAAAAGCAGCATATCGGCGCATCGGATCTCTGTCTCGTATGCATCGCCCACGAACACGAGAGTTTCAATCTTGCCGGGAATGATGTTAGCTGCAGTTCCTTCTGCCGTGCCTTTTCTGGGGTGTATAAACTCCGGGCGCAGGCACAAGGTTACTTCTTCGCCATTGGGGAAGTCTGCTTTTTTGCATTTGAGTTTTCCAAGAGAGGATTGCACAATGGTATTGCTCTCTGTTTGTTCAATGACAACAGCGGAAACAAGGTTAGCCCTGCCTATAAAATCTGCCACAAAGCGGCTTTCTGCATTGAAGTAAATCTTTTTTGGATCCCCGGTTTCGATAATCTGCCCCTCTTTCATGACAGCGATTGTATCTGATAAAGCAAGTGCCTCAACACGGTCATGGGTTACATAGACAGCCGTGATTTGCAGTTTGGAAAGAAAGCTTTTTAACTCTTTACGGGTTTCCTCGCGAAGTTTTGCGTCTAAATTGCTTAAGGGCTCGTCAAAAAGGATGACTTTGGGTTCAGCCACGAGAGCGCGGGCAAGCGCAACACGCTGCTGCTGGCCTCCGGAGAGTTTTGTAGCAGGCCGTTTTTCAAAACCTTTGAGCTGGACAAAGGAGAGTGTTTTTGCGACTCTCTCGCGGATTTCATCTTTGGGAACCTTTTGGCTCTGCAAAGGGTATGCCACGTTATCGAATACATTCATATGCGGCCAGATAGCGTAGGTCTGGAACACCATCCCAAGTTTGCGTTTTTCAGTGGGGATATAGATGTTCTTTGCCGATGACCAGACAACTTCATTGCCGATGCTTATCTCGCCGGCATCCGGGGTTTCCAATCCAACGATGCAGCGCAGAAGCGTTGTCTTGCCGCAACCCGAAGGACCAAGCAAAGTAAAGATGGTATTTGCCGGTATCGTCAAATTCACATCATCAAGGGCCTTTATAATTTTACCTTCGGAAGTGAAATGCTTCCGAAGGCCTTTTACCTGAATTTCCATTGGAATAAGTTTACTTTGTCCCGAAAATCTTTTTAAACTCAGCTGCCCACTGGGTAAGCTCGTTATCTGACAATTCTTCGATTGGAATAACTTTTACTTTATCAATACCGTCTATTGGCGGGAATACTCCGGGAGCAAGAACATATTCGCCAACATCGCGGGCAAGAATAGTAGCTGCATCTTTAGAGAGCCAATAGTCTACGAATTTCTTTGCTGCATTTGGATGCGGAGCCTTTGCTGAAATTCCCATTGCGCGTGGGGAGCCCATTAAAGGTTCAATGCGCGCCCAGTCCAAAGGAGCAGGAGCGTTTGTTACAATGTATTTAGGCATTGAGATACCAATAGCTTTTTCACCGCTTGCTATAGGAGCAGGTGTGGGGCCGAATGAAGCTACGAACATGGGGTTATTTGCAGCAAGCCCTTTGAGGAAATCTCTCCATTGGGCGTCATCGTTATTAAATACATTTTGTTTGAGGGCAACCAGCCAGGAAATAGTAGTGGGGTGGATGCTGGGATCAGCCATTACAATTTTATTTTTCCACTTTGGATCTGCCAGATCTTTATATGCCTTGGGAACATCTTCTGGTTTTACAAGATTTTTATTGTAAATAAGTCCGACATATTCAATACCGAACATATAAATACCGTCTTTTTCCCTTTTTGCCCAATCAGGATAGCCTGCGGCTGATGGGGATTTATAAGGAGCGAGGACTCCGCCTGCGCGCAACTGCTCCATTACAGGAAGAGGCGCCTGGACAATGTCTGCAAGGAGTTTTCCAGCCTCAAATTCTGTAAATACCGTAGAAAGAAATTTAGTTGTAGAAATACGGGTGTATTCAGCTTTTACTCCTGTTTTCTTGTTGAAATCTTCCATAAGGGGTTCAACTGAAGTTATATTTGCGTAAAAGGATACAGTTCCCTCAAGCTCGGAATTTGCGGAAGAAGATTTTTCTTTTCCTCCTGTTGCAAATACCAGACTTACCAAACAAACGGATAAAAATATACATATACCTATTTTCTTTAGCATAAAAAGAAGCCTCCTTAATAATATATCTTAATGGTATATTCACTTTTTAAAACGGTCAACAAAGATTTATTTTTTTTCTTTTGTTATCTTCCTAAGCGATACTCTTTCCAGCTTTGCATCTGTGCCATATTTTTCAGCTATAAATTTTGCGGCATTATCATAATCATCAATCTGCTGTATGTTTTTTATCTTAAAATCGTATCCTTCCCATTCATAAACAAATGAGCCTATATAAACATAATTTACTTTTTCCGGTAATGAAAACTCCATGCCTACAGGAAGAGTAAGTCCGAATATCTCCATGTCCGCAAGATAAGCGTTTATCTGATCTATTTTTATAACCCTGTCCCGCGGTATCTGGGTTTTTATGCAATTTATTTCCGAATCATCGCCAAGATGATATATTGCAGTAACGTACTCTTTTCTGTCAAATTTCCCCAGAATTATATAAATAGTAGGAGTAATTACTCCATTATAGGTTTTTGAATTAATTATTCTTTTATTATAGGCAGAATTTATTGTGTTGTATTTTGTAAAAAAAGCATTGTTTGGAGTTGGCGATAATGTCGCGCTTGCAACAATAACAACTTCTGAGCTGTTTGGTTTGGTATCGCTTTTATCGGGGGCTGACTTTGGAGATAGCGGCGCAGTATCAATAAAAATAATATCGCCATTTGGGTCACGATATTCCCTGTTGAATTCATCTGCAGATATGATTGCGGCAAAGATTAAAAAAACTAAAATTACAAAAACAGTTTTTTTTGTTTTCATTTTTCAAGCTCCTTTATTCTTTCTATGATCATATTTTCCCAGGATGTATTTTTATATTTTTTAACAAGTATCTTTAAAGCATCCAGCTCTGTTTTCTTTTTATCAATAGTGAAAATTTCTCTGTCTTTATCCAGAATATAACTTCCGTAATAATGTAAGCCGGGCTTTGAGACGCTTATATTTATTGACAGGTCAAATGGAGGATATATTCTGCTGTAGATAGGGGAAAATGCCCCTCCTGCGGTGCCATCGCCAAGCGCAGCAGAAGGACCGTAATCTATCATTCCAATTTTATCATCCCAGGAAGCTATTTTAAAAACAGCGCCAACAGGCACAGGCTGTGTATAGTTCATTGACCGGTCCTTTTTATCATTCCCGGGTCTAATAAACATTGGCGCCATGTCGGGATTTATCTGTACAAATTCTATCTTCTCAATAGGTAAATCCTTGCTGCTTAATCCTATATTTACTTTTGAAAAAAAACCAAATAAGATCGCGCTTTCTTGCAGGTTGCTTTTTTCTTCCCAGGAGGTTCCATTTATTTTGGATGTTTCTTTAGGAGTAGATGCGCATCCCGCGATAGATAATAGAAGAAAAGTAACAAAAACTATTAGAAAGAGTCTAATTTTTCCCATAACAAGGTTTGCCATATATACCTCCATTTGTTTTAATGGGGGCGCTCTCCCCGCAAATTAACGGACTAAAGGGTCTATTGTCAACAGCACGATTATTGAAAAGCTTTGCTCTTAATACCAAAAAGACCGGTTGGTTTAAAGAGTATTACCAGGAACATGGTCATGAACGGCCCCATATAAGCCAGAGCAGGATAAATAGTTCCGCCTATGGAAACCATTTGTCCCAATATCAATGCAGAAACCATGGTTCCCTTCATGCTGCCAAGGCCACCGAGAATAACAGTAGTAAAGGCAAACATAAGATAATCATAGCCCATGTATGGCCCTACCATAATAAAGGGGGAGTTAAGGGCGCCGCCCAATCCTCCCATAGCGCTTGCAAAAACAAAAGTTATGGTAAATATCTTATAAATATTAATACCCAGTGACTGAACATGGTCGCTGTTCTCAACTCCGGCTGTTATAGCTTTTCCGGCTATGGTTCTGGTTAGAAAGATATGGAAAGAAAGATATACCAGCGCTGCAACAATGATTACGATAATGCGGTATAAAGGTACACTTACGCCCAAAAAATGCAGAATTATAGAAGTTGGCGACTGTACTGGTTTGGGGTTAAGTCCCCAGACATACTGGATTATCCCTATGCCGATCAAGAAAATACCAAAGGTTGTAACCATGGTAAACATCATACTCTTGCCATAGATGCGGCGGAGGAGCTGGGTTTCCACAAGTAATCCCAATAATCCTCCTACTAAAGTTGCCACCAGACATCCAAGGACAAAGTTACCGGTCCAGGTAATTATTTGATAATTCATATAAGCGCCCAAACTGTAATACAACATAGCTTCCAGATTGACTATGCGCATGAGCCCATACCCAACAGATAAAGAGATTGAAACCATGAAGAATACAGCAGCTATGCTTAAACCAAAGATTACAGATTGTAATGAAAAAGCTGTTGCCAACATATCACCCATTTTTGCGCTCCTTTGCTTTTCTGTTTACCAAACTGCTGATCCATGTTTTAAACTTCTTGTTGGCGCGATCCGAAGAAAGAACACCCCAAATTCCTTTATTGAACCAAAACATAATGGCAAGAGTCATTACTCCAACGAGAAGTTCCCAACGCCCGATTATTTGGGAGATTACCTCTTTGATACCCAAAAAGGCAAGCGCTCCAAAGAAAGGTCCATACACTGTACCAGACCCTCCAATCAGTGTTGCAACAATAACCTCCGCGGCACGCGACTGTTCGCCCAGACTGGGGTTTACCATAGCATTATTGACTACGAATAAACCTCCTGCAGCTGTTGAAAAAACAGCTGCAATAACAAAACCAAGCCATCTTATATTAAAAGTATTGTACCCAAGGAATTTCATCTTTTGTTCATTTTTCTCTGTTGCCCTGAACATGGCCCCCAGTGTTGATTGATCCATTTTCCTAAAGAGGAGCAATGCGATAAGCAAAACAATAGCAGCAAAGATGAAGAATTCATCTGGCCGCCTTAGATCCAGGAAGGGGAGTTTTGCCATTCGGTTTCTAAAGAGTAAACCATTATTTCCATTGGTGATATTCATCAATAGGGTTTCAAATGTAAAAACGCCTATAGTGCAAAAGGCAGCGTTGACCAATGTAAAGTAACTGCCGCGAAGCCTGATTAGTACTGGCGCTATAATTGTTCCAAAGACAGCTCCTGCCAGAATAGAGAGAGAAAAGGCAATAAAAGGATTTGTGCCAAAATAAGCAAG
>WRFK01000017.1 GCA_009778835.1 Spirochaetaceae bacterium | reverse complement strand
TTAAACATTCTTCTGCACTTTTTAAAACCAAAGATTGTATTTCTTTTTTACCAATTTCTTTTTTTTTCTCAAAAAACCAAGTCATATCAAATATATTAAATGATTTTAACCCTGATTTTGTCAATGTTTCTCTTTGTAAGGTTCTGGTAAGGCAAATAATTCCGGTAAATTCGCTAACTTCAACTCAAAAACAAGCAGTAAAATGCAAAATTATATAAAATTGTTGCATCCTGAAAGAACCCATGCGATAATATTTATAATAAAATGTTATATAGTCTATAAAATTGGAGGTTTTATGGGAGGAATGAGTCTTATTTTCTTACTTTTTATTACAATCATTGTAATGATCTTGGCTATTTCTAAATTAAAAATTCACCCTTTTCTGGCTATTTTAGGAGTAACACTGCTTTTTGGATTAATTGCAGGTATCCCGCTTGTTAATAAAACAGTTGATGGCAAAACAGTGAATGGTATAGCCACAGTAATTGGTTTGGGTTTTTCAGGAATTTTTACCAGTATCGGTATTGTCATTATTTTGGGTGCATTGATTGGAACAGTAATAGAGGCTACCGGTGCAGCATTCAAATTGGCTGATATGGTAATTAAAATTGTTGGTCCAAAAAATCCAGTATTAGCTGTTCAGCTCATGGGTTGGGTAGTATCCATTCCGGTATTTTGCGATTCAGGTTTCGTTATCCTTAACCCAATTCGTAAAGCGCTGGTTAAAAAAACCAGGGTAAGCAGCGTATCAATGTCTATAGCTCTTTCTCTTGGTTTGTATGCTTCGCACGTTTTTATTCCACCAACACCAGGGCCAATTGCAGCTGCTCAAAACCTTGGATTGGCAGATCATCTTCTTCTTGTTATGGGAATGGGCGCTCTTTGTTCAATACCCGCTCTTATTGGCGCTTATTTCTTTAGCAAATATATAGGTACAAAAGTAAAATCAAAAGAAGATATTGATATTGGCGCTACAACTCAATCTTACGAGGAGCTTGTAAAAAGTTATGGAACATTACCCAGTAGTTTCCTTGCTTTAGCTCCGATTCTTTTACCCATTCTTTGTATGGCGCTCGGTTCTATTGCAAGTATGGCAAAATGGTCTGGCTTTACAGGAGAAATTTGCAGATTCTTTGGTGCTCCTATAATAGCTTTAGGTGTAGGCGTATTGTTTGCAGTTTGGCAGATTGCATCAGTTGGCAAACTTGGTAAATTCTCTGATATTACCAATGATACTTTAAAAATTGTCGGCCCAATTCTGTTTATCACAGCAGCTGGTGGAGTTCTTGGCACAGTAATTGCAAATACACAAATTGTTCCATACATAAGAGAAAACGCAAAATCTATAGCCACAGTAGGTATTTTATTCCCATTCCTGCTTTCTGCTATTCTTAAAACAGCCCAAGGTTCTTCTACTGTTGCACTGGTAACTACTTCTGGTATATTGTTCCCAATGCTTGCTGTTTTAGGTCTTGATACTCCGGTCAGAGCAGCATTGTGCGTAATGGCAATTGCAGCAGGTTCAATGACTGTATCTCACGCAAATGACTCTTACTTCTGGGTTGTTACTAACTTTGGAGGCATGACCCCTGAACAAGGATATAAAGTTCAAACACTTGGATCGTTTGTTCAAGGTATTTGCGCTATGGCAGGTGTATTTGTTTTCTCTTTAATCTTCTAGTTATTTACTAACGTATTGTTAATACAGGCGCAGTTTAGGCTGCGCCTGTTTTTAATCTGCATTTTCCTAAACATAATTCTGATACTTATCATTTCAAAGGAGCTGTCTCTTATGGAAAAATTATATAAAGACGCAAAGGTTCTCATTGACCGGGTAATACAGGCAAATATGCCACAACAGGCAGTGCGCAATGCGCTTAAGAATCATAAATTTACCGGAAACATATATCTTGCAGCTATTGGTAAAGCAGCATGGAGCATGGCTCATTCTGCATGGGAAGAACTGGGCGACAGGATCAAACATGGCATTATCGTTACCAAATATGGTCATTCTTTTGGCAACATTCCAGGTATGGAGATTATTGAAGCCGGGCACCCTCTGTCCGATGAAAATACTATTGCAGGCGCAAAAAAAGCTGTTGAAATGGCAAAAGGACTAAAAGAAGGGGATGAACTTTTATTTCTTATTTCCGGCGGAGGCTCGGCGCTGTTTGAAGATCCATTGCCGGGGCTTACCTTAGCCGACATTGTGGATATTAACAAGCAACTCCTTGCGTGCGGCGCAGATGTTGTTGAACTCAACATGATCAGAAAGCGTCTTTCCAGTGTTAAAGCCGGCAGATTTGCCCAAATTTGCGCTCCTGCAAAAGTATTTACTGTGGTGCTATCCGATGTACTTGGGGACAGGCTTGACTCCATTGCCTCTGGCCCCGCAGCGCCGGATCTGTTCACTGTGGATGATGTCAAAGAGATTGTGAAAAAATATAAACTCAACATTAAAAATACAGTTAAATGGTATTTGGAAAAAGAAACTCCAAAATCCCTTGATAATGTGGAATCAATTATCACAGGGAGTGTGCGCATCCTGTGCACCAGCGCCGCAGATGTTGCTGCTGAGCTTGGATACACTCCGCATTTGCTCTGTTCTGAAATGAACTGTGAGGCGAGGGAAGCCGGGCGTTTGATTGCTTCTATCGCAAGACAGATTAATGGCGGAGCTCATATGTTCAAGCGGCCTTGCGCTGTTATTCTTGGCGGAGAAACTGTTGTAACTCTTAAAGGCAAAGGCAAGGGAGGCAGAAACCAGGAACTGGTTCTTGCTGCAGCCGAAGGAATTGCCGGGATAGATAATCTCCTTATTTTATCTGTCGGGTCTGATGGTACAGATGGCCCAACAGATGCAGCCGGAGGAATAGTGGATGGTTCTACTGCACAGCGCCTGAAGGAAAAAGGGATAAAGATAAGAGATGTCATGGAGAACAATGATTCGTACAACGCACTTGCTGCTTTGGACTTGCTTATCAAAACAGGGCCAACAGGTACTAATGTCAATGATGTAGCAGTGATTCTTTGCAAATGATCTTGGTGCCAGTCACGCGTCCCGCGCAGCGACACAGACGCCGCAATCTGGCGCGGGGCATGCCCGATCCTCCTTGTGATTGCGAGTCGCCACTAGACATCCCGTCATTGCGAGGCAATTACCCCCCTGTCATTGCGAGCGTAGCGAAGCAATCCATAACACAAAAAAGACTAGATTGCTTCGTCCTGCTACGCAGAACTCGCAATGACAGATAACGAAGCCATCCCGTCATTGCTAGTCGCCACTAGCCATTCCGGCATTGCGAGTCGCTATTACAGTCATTGCGAGCGTAGCGAAGCAATCCATAACACAAAAAAGACTAGATTGCTTCGTCCTGCTAGCAGAACTCGCAATGACAGATAACGAAGCAATGACGGGATCTCAAATTCCTGTTAGAGTTTTACTCCAAACCCAAGACCTATATGAAAACAATTAAGAAATAACTCTGCGTACGTAGTATCACCAGCGCTTTTATCTACCCAATTCTGTATTGTTCTTGTATATCTGACATCAAGACTCATAAATAGAGATCTTGCTAAAGGTATTTCAAATAATGCTCCTGCAGCAAAAGCAGCATTATTTTTTCTAAAAGGCATTAAATGATCTTCTATTTCATCACCGTTAATTATATTAAGCATATTACTATTAGTAAAGTGAATTTGGAAAACTCCTCCTGCATAAAGAGAAAAGACTTTATCAGGAGAAACCCTTAACACTAAAAGTACAGGTATTTCGAATATGCCAAAATCTGCGACTCTTTCATCAATAAGGGGTGAATCATTTCTATTATATTCGTAACTTGTAAATATGTGTGTAGCTGTAAACTCTGTCTGTATTGCTATGCGGGAGGCTAAATTAAATGAAAGAGCAATTCCTGCTTTTGGTGTTATATTAGAATTATCACTTCCCTTATCCGGATAAGATTCAATATCTTTGTATGATGGAGATATTATATTTAATGCGCCATAAGCGCTTATGCCAACACGTTTATCCAGAATAGATAATCCTCTTGTTATGCCCATACTTTCTTTTTTAGCATTCCACTGCGCGAATTTTTCATCAACCTCTTTCCTTTTATCAATAGCTGTCTGGCTATATTCAAATACATTTAAGAGCTTGAATAATTCATTAAAGCTTTTATCTATTTTTTTGCCTGAATATTTATTATCCCAGTTCTCTTCTATAGGTTTTTCGTGTTTTGCTATGGAGTGGCTCTCTTTTTCCATGAATCCGGGAATGGAAAAATTAACTTCAGTTGTTTTATCTTCAAGTATATTGATGGTTTGGTCATATAGTATTTCCTCTCCAAACATTCTTACCTGAGTTATTATCACCTTTCTTGGACCATTAAGAACTGTGGACAAGTTATCAATATTTTCTCCTATGGCAACATTATCAATATAAACAGAATAAGAGCCTTTATCTCCGCTATTTATAAATTTTACTGCACCAAACCCAAGGTGCATACCGCTGAAACCATGCATCATTTCTACTGCAAGTTTATCGGCTGCATAGAAGATATCAAGAACTGTTGCTGCTGTTTCAGATCTGGTTAATGATATTGCCCCTTTCTGCTTGTTGAAAACAGACATCTCTATAAAGATTGAGCCATCAGGTTGTACTAAAGCTTTTCCGAATATTAGGTCATCTATTTTATTTCTTTCACAGTACTCGGAAAGCCATAGGTTATCGCTTGAATAATTTGCAACATTGCTTTGAATAATATTATATTTATTGATCATTTTCAGGTTGAATTCTACTGTTTTCTGTATGTTGGAGGATATTACTTCTATCTGTATGTCTTTTTCTTTATTTTCGAGTGGGAATACAGAAATTTTTGGCATTTGTCCAATCTGGGCAAATAAAAAATGTGATATTAATAATAAGAAGAAAATCTGAATACAAAAAAATCGTTTGTTCATATTGTTATCTCCTTTTTCTAAAATTATAACAGTTATTTACCGTTAAGTATACTAAAAATATTGAGACAAAAGTTTACTTGCCTGTGGCAATTCTGGTCAAATAGGACTGAATACTATTTCTTAAATCTTTGGAAACCTGTTTCTGAAATTCCCTGTATACAAAAGTTTCTGCCTGATCTTCTGTTATCCCATTTTCACGAGCTTCTTTATAAAACGTTGCAATGGTTGTCCCTGTTTCGTCAAAAAGAGATATATCTGCTGTCCAGATTACAGATTTAAAATTTGGATTCAAGGAAACAGGAGAGGTAGACCATGTCCCTTTAACAGCCATTTTGCCGTTAGGGTTATAAGATATTGACTGCTCGCGCATTGTATCCCGTATGATTGCCGCAACTTTTCCCTCTTTATCCCCTGTTATTGATATATGGTAAGAGAGGTTTTCTGCTTCCTTATCCCTTGCCTCTGCAAATTTTTTATTGTTTATGTCCAGCCCCAATATAGCGGCGCTTGGCATGTGGATAATGCGAAGTTGTTCGATCATTCTTTCTGCATTAAGTCCCATTGCGTATGCGGCATCGTAAAACGCATAACGTTTAAAAGAGCCTGTTACGGAACTTGCCCTGCTGTAAAATTCTTCTGCTTTTGCCAAATCTTTTCTTATTATATCCCTGTAGATAAAAGCTGTAGGTTCTCTTTCAATATAGGCAACAATATGAGTTGTCCCCGAGTTATCTGTATATGGGTCTGAAAATCTTAAATTTATAAACTCTTCGTTTGCCTGTGTTCCTATTGTATGATTTAAAATTATTTCTGATTCTTTATAATTTTTATCTTCTTTAACAAGTTCTGCATATTTCTGCTGAGCAACAGTATCGACTTTAACATTAACAGTAAATTGCTGCGCTAAAAATGCAGATGCATCTTCCTGCGCTCTTCTTCGTGAATCTCCGCTTCCGACTGCCGCAAGATATTTTGAATTGGGAAAATCTGCTTCAATATTGGTCATCCACTTGGGAGCTCCGTTGTTTTTTTTGGAAGGCGATCCTGATGTTGAGCATGAATTAAATAAAACCAGAATAGCGAAAATTGCAAAAAATCTCATAGATTTCCTCTCTTAATTATTTACTGCCAACCCGCAAAGACGCTTCCCTTTCCTGCGCTGGCTAAGCGGCTTTAGCTGGACTTCTATTGCAAATCGTACGATGGTAAAATATATAGCTGCCCCGGCACATAATTTCCCGGAGCAAAAACCTTGCGATAGAGCAAGATATTTGATTTGTCATAATAATCAACTGCTATGGTATGTTCGCCAGGTTCAACCCAGAACTCTCCGACATAAGCCTGTCCGGGAAAATAACGGGCGTTTCTTAAGTCTGCCTGTTCGCTTGAGTCAGCCGCAACTGTCAGGGCAATGCCTCCTAAAAAAGAAAGCACCTGGGCTACGCCTCCGGAGTTTGCTGCTGCGTTATTTGCTGCTTTTGTTGCCTGTTTTGTAAGGATCCCTTTTGTTACTGTTCTTATAATTGTTTTAAAAAAAATCATCCCTTTTCTTAAGTTAAAAGTTTCTATGGCAACTTCATCAAGCTTTTCAATAAGCTCAAGCTCTCCGACGGGAGTGCCATTTACAGAGACCTGAATTTTTGATACGCGGGATGGCCGTTTAACCATCTCCGGAGTTTGGGTTTTGAAATTATATCCTCCGGTAATGCCGGGAAATGGTATGGGGGTAAGATCTGTAAGAACCATTTTCCCATGGTCATCTTCTTTTTCCTGTGTTATTAAAATAAGGTTTTCCAATGTTGTAATTCTTAAGGTAGATGCTTTTTTTATTGGACTGCGTCCGGTGAAAGCAATTACATTTATGCGCGCTTTATTTGTCCCCTGGAGCATTATGTCAAGATTTTTTGGTAATGGAAAATCATAAACTTTTGGCTGGTCGCGAAATGCCTCTTTAAGTTTTGCAAGATCTATGGCAGCGCTGTCTCTTCTTCCATCTGCGCGATAGAGCAGTATGCCAAAATATCTGGCAAGCGCAGAATTGTGGAATTCTGTTTTACCTGCTTTAATTGTCCCTTGCGCATCTTTTGAACTATTCATGCTGTGCGCCAGATTTCCATATTTATCTTCAAGAAGGTTTAATTTATCTGTAAGCCTGCGAATTTCGACAAATGCACCATCAAAACTATCAAGCCTGATAAAATCAATTGCTTTAAATATATTCAGGTAAAGGTCTTCATAAGCTTCGCCAAAATATTCAAGCGTGTAGTCATTGAGAAGAAAAGATGCTGCAGCATCAGTAATGCTTTTTGTAAAGTTTTCCTGAATAAGCCTCTCTGCTTCATTAAAACGATCAATGCTTTCTTTTGGATTGTCTGCCATGTGGTACAAGATACCGGTATCAAGATATTTTAATACCTGATCTTTGTCTCTGTAAGGACTTTCTTTGTCCGAAGTATTGAGCTGTTCAATAGCAGAGAGATAGTTCCGTTCAGCTACCTCTCTGTCTGCATCCGCAAAGCCCATGTTGCGCGTTGATGTTGCGCAGGATGCAAATATAAAAAAAATAAATATTGATAAAAGAACCCGATATCCTTTTTTTGTTATGAGTTGCCACTTTTTTTTCAGTTTAGTCATAATAAAATCCATTCATTAGCAGCCTGTAAAAGATGCCGGATCCCTTGTCTTGTCGAATTGCTAACGTTTATTTTTTTTCTGTTCAATAACTTTTTTTATCTCTTTGTCGCCTATCCATACTTTTTCGTTTGTTTCAATATGTATGAGCTCCAGATTGGTTTTATAAAAAACAACACGCTGCTTATCAAGAGCATCTGTTACGGAAGTTATAACTCCTCCAAGATAAAAATCTGCCCCTGTTTCCTGGCCAAGTCTTTTCATGGTCTCTGCGCTCGCTTCGGTCTGCTGGTCCAGTCTTTCCTGCCTTACCCCTTGTCGTTCATCTGCAGATGCAACAAATCTTACTTTGCCTGAATTTATAAGTTCTCTTTCAAGGCTTTTTGTAAATACAAGTACTTCAATATGTTCGCTGCTTCTGTTGCGTACTTCTCCTACGATTACTACAGGATTCCTTTTGTTTTGATTTATAAAATTATTTGCCCATGGTCTATTGACAGCATCGCTTATCATTTCCCGGGCAACCAGTTGGGAATCTGTATCATTCCATCTGCCGCTTAAATCTATTTGCTCATCTGATGCTACTCTTGTAACCTTTGTGCTTGGCCCGCAGGAAATTAAGATAAATGCGGCTGCAATAATCATGGCTAATAAACTAAAATTTTTCATTATATTCTCCTTATTTTTTCTTTATTAAAGTATTTTATTATTTATATATAAACATAGCATGAAAAAAGTAGTATGATAAGCATTTTTGAGAAATTGCTGTTAAATAATTTTTAGTTCCATATAATAAAAAAATTGCCATAAACCGGGTTGGGTTATAAAATTGAGGTAGTTAAAAATAGTTTGATAAAATATGGCAAATAATTGGAATTTTAAAAAAATGGCGAAAGGGACGACCAGCAGAGAAGAACACAGGCTGTCACAGGCGGTCACAGGGAACGAAAACATAAAAGCAGCAACAGGAGCGATCCATGGAAAAAATACTTGAACTTGAAAATGTTGTCAAAACATATACCAAAGGGGATGAGAAAATAAATGCGCTTGCAGGTGTAAATTTATCCATAACTAAAGGGGAATTTACAGCTCTTGTTGGTCCTTCTGGATCCGGCAAAACAACTTTGCTTAATATCATAGGATGTCTGGATTCTCCAAGTGTTGGAAATATTTTCTATAATGGATCTCTGCTAAGTAATTTAACTGAAAATGAATTATCTGATTACAGGAAAGAGCATATCTCTTTTATTTTTCAGTCTTTTAATCTTATCCCTGTCCTTACAGTAAGAGAAAATGTAGAACTTCCTTTGGTAATAGAACAAAAACTTTCAAAAGAAGAAATTAAAGCAAGGGCAGATGATATTTTAAAAGCAGTTGGCTTAAAAGGAAAGGAAGATCGCTTTCCAAGAGAACTTTCAGGCGGACAGGAACAGCGTGTAGCTATTGCGCGGGCTTTGGTAAAAGAACCATTTATAATTCTTGCAGATGAGCCAACTGCGAATCTGGACTCGCATACAGCAGAAGAAATAATAGACATCATGAAAAATATCAATAGTACCAGAAATGCGACATTTATCTTTTCTACTCACGACCTTCTTGTTCAGAAACATGCAAGGCGGGTCATAACAATAAGGGATGGATTTATCCATTCAGATGCAAAAAAGGAAGAGTGATAATGCGGCGAGGATCCAACAATTTGCCATCTACAGGAACATGGAAAACTATTTTCAAAATCGCATGGCGCAACGTTGTCCGGCATGGAAAGCGGACAGCTTTTACGATTATCACAATGTGTTTTGGGATCGGATTATATATAGGACTTGATTCTATTTTTAAAGGAATGGATAAAGCAGGATTGGAGAATATTATAAATCTTACAGATTCATCAGTACGAATATCAACAGATAAATATGAAGCAGAGAGGAATAGCCTGCCGCTTGATTATGGACTTTCCAAAATCCCTGAGCTTGAAAAATATATTATGAGTAATGATGGGGTAGAAGCAATAACACTTAGGACCCGTTTCCTTGGACAGCTCTCCAATGGCATGGATAGTATTCCTGTTACAGGGATAGCTATTGATCCTGTTACAGACCCAAAAGTTTTTACTATTCCAAAATATATAGAAGGAAACTGGTTTAGTGAAAACAGTCAGGCGAATGAGATTGTTTTAGGTAAACGCTTGGCAGGAGAACTGGGAGCAGGAATCAATGATTGGATCATTCTTTCCTCAAGAACAAAATATGATACTCAAAATGCAGATGATTTTTTAATAATAGGGCTGATCGATGCGCCTGAAGTTTCGCTCAATACACATGGAATGTTGCTCTCTTTTAAAGATGCAGAAGAATTTCTTGATCTTGAAGAACTTAGAACAGAGATAGCAGTGCGTATGAAAAACAGAATAAATATTGAAGATTTAATGAAAGATTCAAAAATAGTTGCTCAAAATATTCAAAAAGAATTTCCCGGCCTCTCTGCGCAAAGCTTTGAAGAGGTTGGCAAACAATTCCTTGAAATCTCAAAATCAAAATCAAAGGCAACCGGAGTGATCATATTTACTATTTTACTTATTGCGGGAGTTGGGATCGCAAATACAGTGCTAATGAGTGTCTACAGCAGAATAAGGGAAATAGGTGTGCTAAGAGCTTTTGGTTTACAAAGAAAAGATATTTCAAAACTTTTTCTTGTAGAAGGGGCTATTATTGGTGTTATTGGTTCTTTGGCAGGGGTTATCCTCGGAATTATTTTTGTTAGCTATCTTATATTCTTCGGGATCCCTGCAGAAAAAATGATGGGCTCTATTGATATGACAGGGCTCTACATGGGAAAAATAATTTATGGCCATTGGAGCACAAAGACAATTATAGTTGGTGCTATTTTTGGATTTATTGTAGCTGTTTTTGCAGGCAGTTTCCCTGCAAGAAAAGCTGCAAAAATGGAAGTAACAGATGCCATCCATTTTATATAGAGGAGCAAGAAGTGAAATGGATCATTGACCTTGCAATAAGAAATATAAAGAGAAATAAAAGAAGAACAATACTCGCAATATCTTCTATTACGTTGTCTGTTGCTTTAACAGTTTTTCTGAATGGATTCATAGCAGGAATGCTTGATAACCTGGTCAAGAACGTAACAAAAAATGAAACAGGCCATATAAGAATTTCCACAAAAGATTTTGCTGAAAGATACAGGTTTATGCCTGTAGATGAAATAATTTATAATCCTGAAATTATTATATCAATTATTAAAGATATTCCTGAACTTGAAAAAGAAATTACGATTATTACAGAACGGATTTCTTTTGGAACGCTTTTATCAAATGGTCCAAATTCAATATCTGCGATCGGAATAGCAGGAGAGCCTGAAATTGAAAAAGAGCTTCTGAATCTAAACAGGAGTATTACAGAAGGCCGGTATATTGAAAATAGCGATGAAACTATTATTGGTAAAAAAGCAGCTTCATCGCTTAATTTGAATATAGGTGATGCTTTGGGCATACTTACTCAGGGGACAGACTATAGTTTGAGATTTAAAAATTTCAAAATAGTCGGGTTTTTTGAAACAGGATTAAAACAACTGGATGAATCTTTTTTTCAGATCCCTCTGGCAGATGCAAAAACATTTTTACGCGCAGATAATGGTACTCAGCAAATATTGATAATGCTTAAAGATTATAAAAAAGCCCTTAAAATAACACAAATCATAAAAGATAAAATTGCGCAAACAGGAATGCCTGATTTCAATGATATTGCCATTAACGCATGGAACGAAATAGGGGATTACCCCTCTTTGATAAATATGATGGAAAATATATATGGCTGGATATATATAGTAATTTTATTTCTTGGAGCATTTATTATCACCAATATTTTAATGATGATAATACTTGAGCGGCGCAGGGAAATCGGGATCCTTAAAGCAATGGGACTTAAGGGAAAAGAGATACTTTTCATGTTTACTGCAGAGGGAGCTGTAATTGGCGTAATAGGAAGTTTTATAGGAACAGTTATGGGTTTTGCTCTTTGTCTTATTACTTCTATTTATGGTGTTGATTTTAGCTCTGCAATGGAAGGAATTAATTTTCCATCAGACCCTGTATATTATTCAAAAATAAATCCCGGCGCCATATTATTTATATTTGTTTTAGGAATCGCTGTTGCTATTATTGTCTCAATATTGCCCAGCCGCAAAGCAGCGAAAATGAATGCAGTTGATGCAATAAAAAGTGTTATTTAAAGAAGGTATAAAATGAAAAGATATTATAAATTTATTTTATTTCTTGCATTTATATTTTTCTGTGGATTTTTATACTCACAGCAAGCGTCCTCTCTTTCCGGAGAAGAGATTTTAAAAAAAGTAGATGATAACTATGTTTATGACACTATTAAATATAATGGGATAATGGAAATAGATCTTGGCAAAAGAAAACTAAAAAAAGAGATGCAGGCTGTTGCAAGCGGAACGCAGAATGCATTTGTGGAGTTCACAAATCCCGAAGACCGCGGAACAAGATATTTAAAAATCAATAAAGATCTCTGGATATATTTTCCATCAGAACAGCAAACTGTAAAAATATCTGGACATCTTTTAAAAGAAGGGATGATGGGTTCTGATGTTTCTTATGAAGATGCTCTTGAATCAGGCTCTCTTGCAGATAAATATTCGATCACGCTTCTGCCAGATGAAAAAGTTGATAACAGAAATTGCCATGTGCTGGACCTTAATGCCAAAGTTAAAAATGTTCCGTATGAGAGGCAAAAGCTCTGGGTAGATGCAGAAAGGTTTGTAGTTCTTAAAAGAGAGATGTATGCGAAAAACGGAAAACTTCTGAAAGAAAGCAAGACTCTTGCTGTAAAGCAGTTTGGAACAAGATGGTTTGCTACAGAAGTATTTATGGAAGATAAAATTAAAAAGGGTGGGGGAACAACTTTTATTATGACAAATGTTGAATTTGGGATAGAACTTCCTGCAGACCAGTTTAACATGCGCAGGTTAGGCAGGTAGCAATGAAAGTACGTTCTCCTTTTAAAATAATTATTTTTCTGTTTTTAATAGCATTAATTATTTTTCTTATGGCTTTTTTCCCCAGACCTTGCCAGCTCCATGCTCAGGAAGAAAGCAGTAAACCGCTGACATTCTTTGGCGAAATGTATACAGAAGCAGCTGCCTCTGTGCTTGATCCTTTGGACAATGATGTTTTTGAATATAGCGGTGTTACTTCTCTTAAACTTAATGCCATAGCAGGAGATTTGCAGAATGCAAAAATTGATGTTTCTGTGATATTTAAGTTGCTCTACGGAGAGAGCGCCAAAAAGATAGATTCAGGACTTTTGGATAACAGAAATGATTATTCTCAAACATTTATTACAGAGAATAATGGTGTTGCCATGGTCGCAGAAGTGAGGAAACTTTATCTTTCTGTATTTACAGAGTATATGGATATTTCATTGGGACGGATGATAATAAATTATGGCAGAGGAACTATTTTTTCTCCAATAGATCTTTTTGCATCAGTAGATATCGTAGATATTGATTTTGGAAGAATAGGTACAGATGCCGCGAGAATCATGATCCCCCTTGGCCCTGTTTCAGGCATAGATATTATTACAACACTAACGCCAACTGTTAATGAATTTACAACAGGCGCCAGAGGCTTTGGCAATATCAATGGATGGGATTTTGGGATATCTGCTTTCCGCGATGCAAAAAATATTGCCGATGATTGGGCGCTGGATTTTGGATTTGATTTTAAAGGGGACCTGCTTGTAGGTGTTTATGGAGAATTCCTGCTAACCATTCCATGGGAAAATGGATCTGCTTTAACCAATAATACTGTATGTTCTATTATGGGAGGAATCGATTATTCGATATCTGGACTCTGGTTTTTTGATCTTGAATATATGATCAATACAGGAAGTACATATTATAGATCTGCTACATTCAGAGGA
Source organism: Spirochaetaceae bacterium (assembly GCA_009778835.1). Taxonomy (GTDB): domain Bacteria; phylum Spirochaetota; class Spirochaetia; order CADAEX01; family CADAEX01; genus WQTU01. The sequence continues at coordinate 210 of WRFK01000017.1, read as the reverse complement.
GACCATAATCTCTTTGCTTCTGTATCCCATAAATTAAATGATGCCACAATGTAAAACACAAATACAATTATCAATATTTTGGAACAAGCATGGCAAACAACTTTTTCCTTTAACAGAAATATTGCAAGCAATACAAACCTGCTCGCGTATTTCTTATATCGCGATGGTAATATTGAACAAAGGCTTATGTCTGATATTGGCCAGGCGCTT
>WRFK01000016.1 GCA_009778835.1 Spirochaetaceae bacterium | reverse complement strand
AGTCTTTTTAGGTTCTTCTATTAAATTGTTTAGGGCAATAATTATTTGTTTTATTGTTTCATCATATTCTGAAAATTTATAATCATTGTTTTCGATATGAAGCATGAGGAGTTTTCGCAGTTCACTGATTTGCTCGTTTGTATCGCTTTGTGAAAGTGCAAAATTCCTTAATTTTACAAAAACGCGCATAATACTGATATTTACATCTATTGCACGTTTGGAATTCAATACACTGGATAGCATTGAAACACCTTGCTCAGTAAAAGCAAAAGGAGCATAGCGTCTGCCACCGCGATTATTTTTTGAGATCACAATTTGTGATCTCAAAATATCCCATTCATCTTGTGTTAATTGAAACATAAAATCAGATGGAAAGCGCTCAATATTTCGCTTTACTGCTTGATTCAATACCCTTAATTCAACACCATATAAAGTTGCAAGTTCACTGTCGAGCATAACTTTATGTCCTCGAATTTCATATATCATATTTTGAATAGGCATTACCTTGCTTCCTTCCATATTGATAGCCTCCACTTTATATACATGGAGAAGTATATTTTGATTCAACTTTTTTTGGGAGAAATGGATTGCTTCGTTGCCTAATTGCGACTCGCAATAACAGGGGGAAAAAGTAAAAATTACTTGCAAAAATAATAAATACAAATTATTATTTGTTATTAAGAGAAAAAAATATATGAATTTTAGAAATATTTTACCGAATTTTGGCCACTTGGCACAAATATTGCAATCAATCAATCAATCAATCAATCAATCAACTACTCTTTTAAGTAAAAAAAATTATAAAATATTGTTCATAGTCATACTCGTGATTTTATCCACATGTATGATAACGCTAACTTCCTGCGAAAATCCCTGGATGAAAGATATCCTTGATCCTCTATTCAAGGAGAAATCCATTATCCCGGTAGTATGAATACGGCCTGGAACTTTTATGATGGGCAGCCCTACTGATGAGCCTGGGCGTCCCATTGATCCTGCTGAGGAAGCTCAACATCAGGTAAGGCTAACAAGAGGATTTTACATGAGTAAGTACCAGGTAACACAGGAGCAGTACCAGGCTGTTATGGGGACAAATCCAAGCACATTTTATAATAATCCTGATAGTGGGGAAACTCAGGGAAAACGCCCTGTTGAGCAGGTAAGCTGGTATGATGTTTTAGTGTTTTGTAACAAATTAAGTATTAAGGAAGGGCTTACACCAGTATATACAATATCAGGAACAACAAATCCAGATTATTGGGGAGCTGTACCGACAAGCAGTAATGGAACATGGGATGCTGTAACAGTAAACTGGAATGCGAATGGTTATAGGCTCCCTACAGAGGCAGAGTGGGAGTTTGCATGCAGGGGAGGGACAACAACAGCCTATAGTTATGGCAATACAGCGAATCCTGATTATATGTGGTATGATGTTAATTCAGGCAGTATAACACATGAAGTAGGGAAAAAACTACCTAATGCATGGGGATTATATGACATGCATGGGAATGTATATGAGTGGTGCTGGGACTGGTATGATGATTATGAAGGAGCAGTTACAGACCCCAAAGGGCCTGGAACGCCTAATATGAGCTATGGCGCCTACCGTGTGGGACGGGGTGGTTGTTGGGTCGGTGACGCTCAGTACGCTCGTTCAGCCTTTCGGATTTACTTCGGGCCTTGGAGCAGGAACGGCACCGTTGGCTTTCGTGTGGTGCGCCGCTGATCATGTGCTGCTACTTTGACGAAGCCTCTTGTTGACAATTTGTGAAAGGAGGTGGGAAAAAAAGGGGAGGAGCCTACGGAGGGGTACCTTTTTTTTCCTACCTCCATACTCCATGATGTAAAGGTGAGGACTTAGCGAGATCATCTCAGTCATAGGCAAGACTGCAAAATAGATGTCGATGTTTGTAAAGTTATAATAATTACCTGACGTTTATCCCTCAATACACAGGTGGGAGGCAATTATTTTTTGTCTCTTTGGGATTTGATAAAAAAGATTCAAGCAGCGATGCCGCTTTTTCCATATAAAGCGAAAGAACAGCTTCTTCGTCAGACGAAAATCTCCCCAGAACATGAGCATCTACTTTTCCAAAAGCAGGTCTAGAAATTCCTATTCGAAATCTGTAGAAATCATTTGTTCCGATCATTTTGCTTATGGACCTGAGTCCATTGTGGCCTGCGTTTCCGCCGCCGAGTTTTAATGCAACAGTCCCGAAGTTAAGCTCAATATCATCATGGCAAACAATAATATTTTCAGGCAGAAGTTTAAAAAAAGAAAGCGCAGGGGAAACAGATTCGCCCGCAAGATTCATGTATACTTCTGGTTTTAAAAAAATTATTCCGCTGTTTTTTTCTGATTTTGCAAGAATGCCTTTGAATTTTTTCTGCCAGGAAAGAGTTTCTTTTTTTTCAAGTTCCTGTAAAACCATCCAGGCTGCATTGTGGCGGGTTTTTGCATACTCTTTTCCCGGATTGCCGCAGAAAAAAACAAGCTTTATATCAGAAGTTGCGTTCTTTTCTGATTTCTTCATAAGCCTGATTTATTTCCCTGAATTTTTGCGAAGCAAATTTTGTGAACTCTTCCGGAAGCCCCTTTGAAGCAATAGCATCGGGGTGAAAATCTTTAACAAGTTTTTTATATGCTGATTTTATTGTATCAATGCTGTCTGTTTTTTTGCAGTCTAAAATAGAATAGTTTTTATCGTTGCTGCTTGCGCTGCTGCTGGTGTAGCTTGCGTTACTTTCTCTGCTTTTCAAATTGAAAATTCTCGTCGCTGAATCAAGAATTTTTTCTTCATCTCTGGCTAATATATTATCTGCAGTCGCTACTTTGTAAAGTATATCATACATTGTTCGCAGCATCTGAGGCTGGTTGTAAAACAGGGAATAGAACTGCTGCGCGAATTTTTCAAATGGTTCGTTTGATGCCGCAGATGTGTTTACAATTCTCATTGCAAACTGTTTTTCGGCAATGTTCAGGCGCAGATTTCTGTCTATAAAATCTTCTATGGTTCTTATCTCTATGTTTGATACTGTGCCATCGGCAGCAGCCATTTTTCCAAGCATGGAAAATGTTGCTACAAAAAATATCATTTGGGACTGGTCGTTGGTTGAAAATGTTTGTGATTTTCCGCTGTTCCAATTATTGGTTTTTTTGTATCTGTCTTCCTGGAGCTCTGACCTCTTATCAAAACTGTGTCCTATAACAGCGCCAAGAACAGCGCCTATGGGGCCGCCAATAAAAAAGCCTGTTGTTCCGCCTATAAGCTTGCCAAACCAACCCATACTAAAACTCTTTATCAGGAAATATAATTGGTTATGTATTTTGCCATATCATTCAAAGACAAAATTTTATTTATACAACCAAATTCAATTGCTACGCGAGGCATTCCAAATACTATTGAAGATTTTTCATCCTGGGCTATTGTATAACCGCCTGCTTTATAAATATTGCCAATTTCCGCAGAGCCATCACGACCCATTCCTGTCATTATGACTCCCATTGCCCTGTTGCCGTATAGTTCAGCAACTGAATCAAAAAGAACTCCTACAGAAGGCCTGTGTCCGTTTACCGTGTCATTGCTATTCATTACAGCTACATTGCCAAACTGTCTTCTTTCTATTTTTAGATGTTTATTGCCGGGCGCAATAAGCACTTTTCCCCTTGCAATAACATCATTATCTTCAGCTTCTTTTACTTCAAGAGGGCATATTCTTTTTAGGCTCTTTGCAAATTCTGCTGTAAACCCTTCAGGCATATGCTGGACTATTACTATTGGAACTTTGAAATCTTCTTTGATTTCTGCAAGTAAAATCCTGAGAGCATTGGGCCCTCCTGTTGAAATTCCTATTGCAACTATATCTATTTTTCCGGAAGTATGAACAACCGGAGCTTCTTTCATTTTTGGTTGAAGAGGTTGTATGGCAGGGGCTATTTTTTCTTTTATCGGTTCTTTTATAGGCTTTTCTTTTCTGCCTGTATATATTCTGATTATTGAAATAAGTTGGGTTGCAACATCTGATATATTTTGAGAAATTGCTCCCGAAGGTTTTGTTATAAAGTCCGAATCGCCAAGAGAAAGAGCTTCAAAGGTAATTCTTGCCCCTTTTTCTGCTATAGAAGAGAGTATAATAACAGGTATTTTTATTCCTCTTTTTTCCCGTTCTTTTAAAAATTCAATTCCATTCATTTCAGGCATTTCAAGATCAAGTATTATTATTTCGGGATTTAAATCAGGAATTTTCTTAAGAGCAAATACCCCATTCATAGCTGTTCCCACAACAGTCATATCTTCCTGGGTTTCAATCATTTTGCTTATAAGAGATCTCATAAGAGCAGAGTCATCTACTACAAGAACTTTTATTTTATCTTCCACAATTTTTTCCTAAGTATAAAAGATTAATTAATCATTTTTGTATAAAAGGTTGCCCAGTCTGTTTTTTGGAATTGAAATTTAGTTTTCATACCAAAAAGAGATTCCGAATGCCCTATTACAAGATAAGCATGATTACTTAACGAATCCCAGAATTTAGTAATAACATTTTCCTGCGCAGCCTCATCAAAATAAATTATTACATTTCTGCAAAAGATAATATCAAGGTCTTTGAGACCGCTGTCAAATTTTAGGTTGTGGTAGTCAAAGCGGATCATTTTTTGTAATTTTTCTACAATTTGATACCCATCTTTTGTCTTTTCAAAATATTTTGAAAGATAATTATCAGGTATACCTGCCATACGGGTTTCCTGATAAAATCCTGTTTTTGCTGTCATAAGCGATTTAAGGCTTAAATCCGAAGCAATAATAGATGCTGTAAAGTCTTTAGGCAGAATTTCTGCAATTATCATGGCAAGCGTATAAGGCTCTTCCCCTGTTGAGCATCCTGCGCTCCAAATTTTTATAGTGGAACTACCTTTTTTCTTTTTATAAGCTACAAGTTCGGGAATAATATAGCGCTCAAAAGCATCCATGTGTCCCTGGTTTCTGAAAAATCTTGTAAGATTTGTTGTAACAGAATCAAGAAGAATTTTCATCTCTTCTTCATTGCCTGTTATAAGCTTATAGTAAGCATCCACAGTTTCAAGGTTTGCTAATTTGAGTCTTTCTTTGAGTCTGCTCTCTAATATAGGTCTATTGATTTCGGAGAAATGTATTCCACTTTTTTCATATATAAAGCTTTTCATTTTTTCGAAATCAGCATCGGTAATTGCAAATGACATGGCTAATTATAAGTATAGTTCTTTAAGGAGTATTGTCAATTTGTTTTTTTGACATTTGGTTTTTTATTCTTTCTGCACTTTTGCGCAGCAGACTCCATCTTTTATGTGTTAAATTAGCTATGCTTTGGATAGTTGGTCTGCTGAGTAAACCTGTTTACAATCCATACCTGTTGGAATAAACATAACTTCTGCCTGCTGCGCCACCTTTTGGCTGGCAGCTTCAGGTCAAGGTTGTTTATTAACACCATTTTAAATTGGATTTTTTAAGTAATTGACATTCTCAAAACAGTATAAAATAATCAGTTATATGAATAAATATATATTTGTAACAGGCGGTGTCTGTTCGAGTCTTGGAAAAGGTATTGCAGCATCTTCTCTTGGTAGTTTGCTTGAATGCCGGAAGTTAAGAATAAGGTTTATAAAAGCTGATCCATATATAAATGTAGATCCAGGAACAATGAGCCCTTATCAGCATGGAGAGGTATATGTTACTGCAGATGGTGCAGAGACTGATCTTGATCTGGGTAATTATGAAAGATTTTCCAGTATTCCTCTAACCAGGGCAAATTCAATGACAACCGGACAGATTTACCAGACAGTTATACAAAAAGAGAGGGAAGGCCGCTATCTTGGAAGAACAGTCCAGGTAATACCTCATATTACAGATGAAATAAAAAGCAGGATTTTCGCAATAGGAGAATCTCCGGATGTTGATGTCACAATAGTAGAGATTGGCGGAACAGTTGGAGATATTGAATCTATTCCATTCATTGAAGCTGCAAGACAGTTCAGGCATGATATAGGGAGAGAAAATGTTGCCTATGTCCATCTTACTCTTGTGCCGGAAGTTACAGGAGGAGAATTCAAAACAAAGCCTACCCAGCATTCTGTAAAAGTTCTAAGGGAGCTTGGTATCCAGCCCGATATTCTTCTTTGCCGCGCTACAGTTGAGCTTACCGACAGCATGAAGAAAAAAATCGCTCTTTTTACAAATGTGGATGATAATGCCGTAATTTCCGCACATGATATTACTTCAACGATTTATGAAATTCCGCTTGTTTATCACAAGCAGAATCTTGATAAAATTGCAATAGAAAAACTTAATATCAAAAATGCAGACAATATAGATTTGAGCCAGTGGGAAAGTGTTGTAAACAGTTTTAAAAGCGCGACCCAGATAGTAAAGATCGCCCTTGTAGGAAAATATATTCATCTTAATGATACATATAAATCAATTGTTGAAGCTATTTTCCATGCTTCAATAGCAAACAATGTAAAAGTCGAAGTAATAAAAATAGATTCCGAAGAACTTGAAAAAATCGGAAAAGATGAAAATGGAATTAAAAAGATTTTTGACGGTATATCAGGTGTTCTTGTCCCCGGCGGCTTTGGACAAAGAGGCGTTACAGGAATGATCCAGGCTGTAAAGTATGTAAGGGAAAACAATATACCTTATTTTGGAATATGCCTTGGAATGCAAATAATGGTTATTGAGTATGCAAGAAATGTAATTGGCTTTGAAAATGCGAATAGTACGGAATTTTCCCATGATTCACCATATCCTGTTATAAGCCTTCTCGAAGAGCAGATAGATACCAAGCTTTATGGAGGAACAATGAAGCTTGGAAACGGCGATACAAAACTTATTCATGACACAAAAATTTTTGATGTATATAAAGAAGAAGTAATTACAGAAAGACACAGACACAGATATGAATTTTCAAATAAATACAGAGATGCTTTCAGAGATGCGGGATTTGTAATAAGCGGATATACTCTTGATGAATCGCTTGTGGAATCGGTTGAATGGTCAGATCATAAGTGGGGCATAGGAGTTCAATATCACCCGGAATTTAAATCAAAACCTTTTTCTCCGCATCCGCTCTTTGTGCAATTTGTAAAGGCGAGCAAGGAGAATGCGAAATAATTATTATCTCTTTTTTATTAAGTTTATAATTCTTCTACTACTTGGGTTTTCAACGGCATGCAGCTTTGACTATAAAGAAGCAATGGTCGATGAAGAGATTTCCGGCGGAACACCCAATGCTATTGTTATTAATTTAGAAGAAACAGTAGTAAAAAGAGGTACCATAGCCTATAGTTTGAAAGCCGAAAGAGCAGAGGCTTATGACAAGAAAAAACTCACGGTTTTTACAAATATTCAGTTTGTTGAATATGACAAAACAGGCGAAACAGCAACCGAAGGAGAAGTAGGTAACGCAAGTTATTACTCCAATACCGAAAATATGGAATTTGACAAATCTTTCAGGATTGAATCTTTGCAGCAGGGCTACTACATTGAAGGAGATTCAATGTCCTGGGATGGAAAAGAGAAGATTCTTGCATCTGATTTTGAAAAAGAAATAACTATAGGAAAAGAAAACGGCTCTTATATTATGGGCAGGGGATTTAATTCCAAAGCTTCCAATAACAGTTTTAATTTTGAGGGCGGGGTAAAGGGATTTTATGTTTCCGAAGATGAGGATGAAGAATAATTAACTCATGAATAAAAAAAACAATTCTTTATTTTTTTTTATAATTTTTATAATTTCGGGAAATTATTGCATAGCAGATACTTTTACATTTAATGGTGATAACTTTTCATCGGTAATGTCAAAAGGCAAAGAGTATACAATACTTTCCGGAAATGCAAAAATAGTATCAGGTTCTACGGTAATAAGCGCGACCAAAATAGAGTTGTATGGAAACAACTATCGTTTTGCGGAATGTACCGGAATAGTAAAAGTGCAGGATAGTAAAAAAGGACTCAACATAGTAGCGGATAAAATGGTCTTTGATAGAATAGAAGATATTTCCAGGCTCGAAGGTTCTGTTGTAATGGAAGACTTCAGAAACGAGGTAATAGTAAAGGGCGATTACCTTGAATATTTGGGAAAAACAGAAATTGCCACTATACAGATAGGCGTTAGAATATTAAAAGAAGATATGGCGTGCCGCGCTGAATTCGCTCTTTATAACAGAAAAACCAATATCCTGGATCTTTCGGGGCTCCCTTTTGTTTACTGGAAAGGGGATGAGTACAGAGCGCTTAAGATAACGATAAATCTTGATACAGATGAAATCTCGCTTGAGGGCAGGGTTTCCGGATTAATACATGATGACGATGATGAAGATGAAAATAGCGAAAAAGCAGAAGCAAGTGAATCAAGTGAATAAAATGGTTGTAGTTACAGCAGATGCAATTAAAAAGCAGTCAGGAGCAATAATTGACAGGAAGTAGAACAAGCCAGACAATGCTGGGTGTTGAAGGGCTTAAAAAAGTTTACAGGAAAAAAGTAGCTGTTGATGATGTAAGTTTTTCTATGGAGAGAGGAGAAATTGTAGGTCTTCTTGGGCCGAATGGCGCAGGAAAAACAACAGTATTCTATCTTATTGTAGGATTTATAAAACCAACAACAGGCCGTGTTTATTTGGGACATGTTGATATATCGGCTTATCCAATGTATAAGAGGGCAAGGCTTGGAATATCATACCTGCCTCAGGAAACATCAATTTTCAGAAAACTTACAGTAGAAGATAATATAAAAGCAATACTTGAAACACGCAAAGATATAGAACAAAGCGAGAAAAACGAAATCCTTGAATCTCTTCTTTTTGAGCTTGGGATATCTTCGATAAGAAAACAAATGGCTTTTACCCTTTCCGGAGGAGAGAGGAGGCGTACCGAAATCGCGCGAGCTCTTGCTATAAAACCTTCATATCTTCTTCTTGATGAGCCTTTTGCCGGAATTGATCCTATTGCTGTATATGAGATCAAGCAAATTGTTAAAAAACTTGCAACAAAAGGGATAGGAATACTTATTACAGATCATAATGTAAGAGATACGCTTGAAATAACCAACAGATCATATATTATAAATTTGGGGGAAATACTTACAAGCGGGTCACGGGAAGATATTCTTGCCAATGAACAGGCCCGGCACATTTACCTTGGCAGGAATTTTTCAATGTAAGTTTTAGCCATGTTCGCAAATTTGGCGCTCCTGTGAGAAATATTCCTTTTCAAATATTCATTGACAAAATCAAATTGTGATTCTAAATTTAATTATAAAGGATTGATTCTTGATTTTGTATCATTATACTTTTGGAGTTATCATTGCAATATCAAAAACCTGTATTGATGCAGGAACAAAAGATGAAAATGAGTCCTCAGATGTATCAAACAATACAACTGTTGGCTCTGCCTGTTCAGGAGCTCAAGGCAAAAATAGACGAAGAAGTTGAAAAAAATCCTGCGCTGGAAACAGTAGAACACAATCGCGATCTTTCACTTGATGATATCTCCAAAAAAAGCAGCGAAGGGGATGATTATTCCGAAGAGATTTCCGATTCCGGAGCTTTTTCGCAAATCGACAGTAATAATGACAGCAAAAGAATGTTTATAGAAGGGGCGCTGTCCCGTCCGCCGTCGTTACAGGATCACCTTCTGGAGCAGCTTCTTGTACAGCCGGTTAAAAAAACAATTTTGGAAATAGGAAAATTGCTTATACAAAATCTTAATGAAGATGGTTTTAATATTGAAAAAATCAAAATTCTTGCCAAAGGATATGGTTCCAAAGATATTAAAGAAGCTATATCTCTTGTAAGAGTGCTTGATCCCAATGGGACATGCACAGATAATTTTAAAGAATCTCTTATTGTTCAGGCGAAAATAGATAAATCCAGACCTCCTAAGGTAGTTGAAATTATCGAGAACTATTTTGAGCTTCTGGAAAAAGGAAAATATAAAGAAATAGCAAAAGAAATAAAAAGCAGTGTAAAAAAAGTAATAAATGCCCTTGATTATATCAAGACATTAAACCCTTTTCCCGGAAGGCAATTTTCAACAGAAGCTACAATATATGTAATACCTGATTTAATGATAACTGTTTTAAATGACGAAGTTGTTATTAAACTTAACGAAGAAGAGGTTCCGGCTCTGAAGATAAATTCTGATTTTTTCGAAATTTATAAAAACAGAAAAAAAATAGCAGATAAAAAAACTGTTAAATTTGTTAATTCAAAAATTAAAGAAGCAGAGTTATTTATTGGTAATGTCCACTTAAGGAACCATACTCTTTTAAAAACAGCAGGGGCCATAGTCCATTTTCAGAAAGGCTTTTTTATAAAAGGGCCTAAATTTCTGGCGCCGCTTACATTAAAAGATATTTCAGAGCAGGTGGGAGTACACGAAACTACAATTTCAAGAATTTCCAATAAAAAGTATATTCAGACTGACTGGGGAATATATGAAATAAAACATTTTTTTTCAACTTCCCTTTCAAGGACAGACAGCAAGAAAAAAACAGTTTCCCGTGTAAGTGTTAAACATATTATAAAAGATATAATTGAGGAGGAAGGTAAAAGAAAACATTTGTCAGATCAAATTATTGCCGATTTTCTTAAAGAAAAGAAAGGAATAAAAATTGCAAGGAGGACAATCGCTAAATACAGAAAGGAGCTTGATATAGCCTCTTCATATGAAAGGTAACTTTAAACTAAGGAGAAAATTATGAATTTAGAGATTAAAGGGATTCATTATGCGGTAACTGAAAGAACAACCGAGCAAATTGAAAAAAAAGTAAAAAAGCTTGATTTTGCATCAGACATGATTGTGGATATGCTTTTTAGAATTGAGCGGGATAAGGGGATTTATGCTATTTCTACAAATATCAACTTTAGATGGGGATTAAGCCATCATATAAAAGTGGAAAATCATGATCTTTATGATGGAATAGATGCAATAATAGAAAAAATAAGAAATAAAGTTTCAAAAGAAAAAGAAAAAATACAGGATCACTCTGAAAAAGTGTGATTTTTTTATCAACACCTCGTCCGGAAGGGAGCTTTTTGCCAAGTTCTCTTCCATTATTCACTTTCTTGTTATAAGATAATATAGTATGAAAAAGATAACAGTACTTGATCTGCTCAGCCTTGACCTTAAGGAAAATGACGACTTGCAGCTAAAATGTATAGCAGGTCGAAAAGGGCTTGGGCGGGAAATAACTGTGCCGCATATTGACAGGCCTGGCCTTGAACTTGCGGGATATTTTGATAATTTTGCATACCAACGTATTCAGATTTTTGGAAGAGGGGAATTTGCGTTTATAAAAAAGATAATAGAGGAAAATAATATGGCTTCAATAGAAAAGTTTTTTACTTTTCCTTTTCCATGTTGTATATTCCCGTATGGCGCAACTCCGGAAGGTTTTTTTATTGAGCAGGCAGAAAAAGCAAAGTGTCCGATTCTGCAGTCGCCGCTTCCTTCCCCTGAATTTTTGGGCAGGCTTATCAGAGTGCTTGAAAATATTTTTGCTCCGCAGCAGGTTGTTCATGGTGTGTTTGTAGAAGTTTTTGGGATAGGTATTTTGATAAAAGGTAAAAGTTGGGTTGGAAAAAGCGAAGCAGCTCTTGAACTTATAGAAAGAGGACATAGCCTTATTGCCGATGACCTTGTTGAAATAAAGCGGGCAAGAGGAAACTATCTGGAGGGGAGAGGCGCAAATGCTTTTTTTGGCCACCATATGGAAATACGGGGACTTGGAATAATTAATATTACTCATTTGTTTGGAGTAGGCTCAATACGCGATTCCGAACAGATACAGCTTATTATTAATCTTGAGACATGGGATCCTGATAAAATATATGATAGAATCGGGACAACTGAAATGACAGAAGAGATATTGGGTGTTCATGTGCCATGCCTTATAGTGCCTGTAAAGCCAGGACGTAATATACCAATATTAATTGAAACAGCTGCAAAGAATGAAAGATTAAAACAAATGGGGTATTACTCCGCAAGAGAATTTAATCGGAATGTAATGAAATGGCTGGAAACTGATTCTGCCGGCGACTCTAATGAATAGAATTATGGAGAAATAATCAGATGATTGAAAAAGATGTTGTTGTAAAAAACAGGGCGGGTATTCATGCAAGACCTGCTGCGAGCATAGTAAAACTTGCCAATAAATTTAATTCTGATATAAAGATAGAAAAAGATGGTGATGAAATAAATGCGAAATCTATTATGGGCATAATAGCGCTGGCTGCAACATTTAAAACAGAGTTAAAAATAATTGCAGAGGGCGATGATGAAGAGGCTGCAGTTGAAGCATTATATAAATTATTTGAGAACAAATTTGAAGAAGAATAGTTTTGTCTTTTTGCTTTTTATATTATTTTTTCCGTTATTTAATATCTCTGCCATGGAGGTGTCATATAAACTGGATGATAGCAATCTTTTGATCTGTTCAATAAGAACTCCTCCAGTGAAAGCCGGCAGTATATTGGATTCAATGGAAATAGGGCACAGGGCAGAAATTGAATTCATTATCAAGGTATATCAAAATAAAAAGCGTTTTCTTAGTTTTCTTGGGGACCGGCTTGAAAAGGACAATTCTGTATCTTATGTCGCAACAAGAGATCCGGTAAACAGAATTTTTAAAATAGTAAAATCTGATGGACAGAAATTAAGAAAAGAGGATGAAAAATCTTTTTTTGATACATTTTTTTCTGCTGATGATATTAGAATAGATATGAGCCGTGCCGAAAAAGGAGAGTATTATATATTAAGCCGTATTGAAATGAAAGTAATCAAGTTAATTCCCCCTCTTAATCTTTTGTCCGATATTATTCCCGGTATTATAACAAAGACTGACTGGATAAAAGTTGGAACATTCAGGATAAACTAATGAAAGGGCCTTATCCTCTTATAAAATCAAGGGCAGGTCTTTTAAGCATACTCTTTATTTATGCATTCATAATTTTTTTAATACTGTTTCTGTCAAGACAAATAATGAATGATCTCTCTACCGACGATGTCCCCGCGCGATTTATTTTGCTCCCTTTTGCAATAGTGCTCCCTATTTTTCTTGCGGGAAACATTGTAGTAAATATTGTAAAAGTAATACGGGATACAAAAAGAAAAAAAGCAGGCGCTACTTTTAAAATCAAGTTGATTCTTTTTTTCTCCTTTGTTGCTTTTGTCTCTGCGATACCGCAGGCAGTTCTTTCAATAAACTTTATCGATATTGTTATGAAATCATGGCTTGCAAAAGAGCACTCAGGCGCTGTAAAAGGGGGGCTTGAAATTGCCATGGATTATTATAAGGAAAGGTCTGTTGCTCTTGAAGCAGCTATAGATTCTCCGTTTTTTATTTATGCTGCGAATTTTATTCCCGGCGATCCGGAAAGAGCCTGGATAATGTATAAAGAAAGTTTTCCGTTTATCTCAAGTATGCAGGTTCTTAAAGATGGAAAAACTTTTTATTTTAATGGAGATGAGGGGGGGCGGATCCGTGATTATAGAGTATCTTCTATGGGTAGGGGACTCCTTGCAAAAGATACAATAGAAGATGTTACAGTTTTAAGAGCGCAGGGGTTTTTCAGAAACAAGGGGGCAATTTATTCTGTTATCTTTAGTTCATTTCTCCCTGAAAAGTTTGATGCCAAAGCGGAAAATCTTACTTCATCCTATGATGTTTTTTTTCAGCTTGAAAATTATCAGGCTGTGTTTAGGTTAATAATCCTGGGAGTGCTTATTTTTTTCAGCTTGCCGATTTTTCTCTTATCCATAATTGTAAGTTTTCGGCTAACAGAGGAAATTCTCCATCCTATTGTGCAACTGGAAGAAGCGACAAGGCGGGTTGCAGAGGGAGATTTTTCATTCAGGCTTCTTGTAAGACCTGGAGATAATATTTCAGTTCTTATAACTTCTTTTAACCAGATGATAAAAGAACTTGAATCTTCGAGAAAGAAAAATATGCAGGCAGATAAAATTACAGCATGGAAGGAAATTGCTCGCCGTATGGCT